>CAYQQF010000045.1:0-10837 GCA_964419485.1 uncultured Dethiobacter sp. | reverse complement strand
TTCGCAGCCAGTTATGGAAAGGATATACCTGAAGGAGCAAAATGAGAACAAAAAGGAAGGTAATAAAAACTTCTGTTCCGATCACATTATTATAGGCCAGAAAATTCGGCAAAAAGGCGGCCAGGGTATAAGCCCCGCAGATAAAAAACCTGTTTTTGCTCATCCTGCGCAAAATAAAATAGAGCATTACCAGGGTCAGCACCGAAAGGACTGCATTGAAAAGCTTTCCAATCAATACATTGCTGTCGCCGGCCAAACGGTAAATGTATCCCAGCGCCAGGGGGTATGCCGGACCCTGCCAGGCGACGGCCATGCCCCGGAAACTGTGCCCCGCGTGATTAAAAATATTGACGGCTATCTCCTGGTAAGTGGCGAAATCAAACACCTGCTCCGTGGGTACGGCCAGGACAAACCATATACGCAGATAAACGGCTGCAGCGGTAACAAGAAGCAGGTAAGCCGGCCCTATTAGTTTGGCTGCTTTAATTTTTCTGGCATTTATAAAAACATTTTGCATATTCATCTCTCTGATCCTTTTTAAAGCTCCCTTATCTTAGCATGATTTTACCATATCTTTTCATTAAAGGTTGCAAATAAAAAAAGAAGGACATTCGCCTTTCACGACGTAGTTAAAGTATTGTATTTAAGTTTTACTGGTTAAAATTATATCACCCGCCCGTCCATCTTTGCAACGAAAGTGTGATAACAATGTCCTTCAGGGCCAACGACATCATATTACTGCTGCGCCCCAGGCAGTGGACAAAAAACCTGCTGCTTTTTGCAGGCCTTATCTTTTCCCTGAACCTTTTTCAATTGACTTTGCTCTATAACTCGCTCATTGCCTTTATCTCTTTTTGTCTCCTCTCCTCATGCGTTTATATCGTCAACGACATCGTCGATATTGAAGAAGACAGAAACCACCCCCGAAAAAGGCACCGCCCCCTGGCCGCCGGAAAGATAGGGATCAGGCAGGCCGCAGCCGTGCTTATCTTCCTCCTGATCATTTCTCTTTGCCTGGCCTGGTCCATCAATACCCTTTTCCTGATCCTGGGTCTTGTTTTTTTTGCCCTATGCCTGGCCTACTCGCTGTGGCTCAAGTATATGGTCATACTTGATGTTTTTGCCATTGCCTTCGGCTTTTTACTGCGGGCCGCGGCCGGAGGAGTGGCCATTAATGTGGAAATTTCCCCGTGGCTGCTGGTCTGCACGCTGCTCCTCTCCCTCTTTCTCGCCCTCACAAAACGGCGGCAGGAATCCATCAACCTGGAGGATAACGGAAAATTGCACCGCAAAGTGCTGGAGCACTATCCCGTCCAGTATCTCGATCAGCTCATCTCCATTGTGACCGCGGCCACTATTCTGGCCTATTCCCTTTATACCTTTACAGCAAGCCGCTCCTCCCTGTACATGCTGACGATTCCCTTTGTCATCTACGGCATTTTTCGCTATCTCTATCTCGTGCACAACGAAAAACTGGGCGAAAACCCGGAGGAGATCTTGCTCAGCGATACCCCAATGATCATCAATATTATACTCTGGGTGCTTGCAAGCATTCTCATCCTCTATCTGGATTGGCTAAAATGAACGGAAGAGCAGATTTTTTACGCAAATTAAAAAAACCGCTTTTTACGGGGCTGCTGATCGGCTTTTCCGTCATCGCCGCCTTAATGATCATGGCCGATTTCCGGAATGTCCTCCAAGTCTATTACGATATGGATCTCAGGTTTCTTCCTTTGATCCTGCTTCTTGCCCCTTTAAACTATTTCTTCCGCTTTATCAAGTGGAACTACTACCTGAAACTGTCCGGCATTTTTCCCGAGCCCCGCATGAACAGGTACATTTTTCTGAGCGGCCTGAGCATGACCATTACCCCGGGCAAGCTGGGCGAACTATTAAAATGCTACCTTTTAAAAGAACATATGGATGCTCCGGTAAGCCGCACCTCCTCCATCGTCATGGCGGAAAGGGTAACAGATGCTCTGGCAGTGGTTGTTCTGGCCTCTTTCGGGTTTCTGGCTTACCCCTACGGCAAAATTGTAGTCCCCATCTCCGCCGCCATACTTCTTTTGTTCATCCTTTTCTTTCATGTTGACGGGCTGTTTAATTTCCTTGTAGAGAAGTCGGCAGTCTTAAGTAAAAGCAAAATACTTAAAAAAGGTATCCTCTTCCTCACCGGCTTTCAGCGCAGCGCCAAGATTCTGCTGTCACCGCAGAGCCTCCTTTTTGCCGTGGGAATCGGGGTCATCTCCTGGGGGTTCGAGGGCTTTGTCGTTTATCTTGCCGTTAAAGCGCTGGGCGGAGAGATATCCATCCTGGCTTCATTTTTTGCCGTATCCTTCTCCTCTCTTTTGGGAGCGCTCTCCTTTTTACCCGGCGGGCTCGGCATTGCCGAAGGGAGTATCATGGCCATCCTGCTTCTGACGGGAATCAGCAGCGAAATCGCGGCAGCAGCCACCATTATCACCAGGTTTTCAACCCTCTGGCTGGGGGTCCTGATCGGCATTGCAGGACTTGCCCTGGTCCAAAGAGAATTTTCTAAAACACCATAAAAAACAAAGGGAGGTTTGGAGCCATCGCCAGCAGATATCTTATCACAGGCGGATCGGGATTTCTGGGGATCAATCTGGCCAGGTACCTGCTCGGGCAGGGACATCATGTCAGGACACTGGATATTGCCGAATTTGATTACCCGGAAAAAGAGCAGGTCGAAGCTATAACAGGGGACATCCGCGACACCGAAGCGGTGGGCAAAGCGGCGGCAGGCATGGATATAGTCATCCATACGGCCGCCGCCCTGCCGCTCTACTCGGCGGCGGATATTTATTCCACAGATATTGACGGAACCGGCAATGTCCTGCAGGCGGCACTCCAAAACAACATAACAAGAGTGGTCCATATTTCCTCCACCGCCGTTTACGGTATCCCGGATCATCATCCCATCAAGGAAGACGACAGGCTGATCGGGGTGGGACATTACGGCAAGGCCAAAATAGGAGCGGAAGAAATTTGCCTGCAATACCGCAAAAAAGGCATGTGCATCCCCATTATCCGGCCGAAATCTTTTATCGGCCCGGAAAGGCTCGGCGTCTTTGCCCTGCTCTATGACTGGGCCAAAGACGGAAAACACTTTCCCCTGCCCGGGAACGGGAAAAACCGTTATCAGCTTCTGGATGTTGAAGACCTCTGCGCAGCCATCTGCCTGGCGGCAACAGCCGGCGAAAAGACAGCAAACGACACCTTCAACATCGGGGCAAAAGAGTTTGCCACCATGAGAGAAGACTTCCAGGCCGTCCTGGAGTACGCGGGTTTTGGGAAAAGAATTGTCACCCTTCCCGCAGGGCCGCTGGTTTTCATGCTGCGCATCCTGGAATCTTTGCACCTGTCGCCCCTGTACAAGTGGGTTTATGAAACAGCATTCAAAGACTCGTTTGTTTCCATAGAAAAAGCGGAAAACCGGCTTGGCTTTGCCGCGCAATATTCCAATCAGCAGGCGCTCATCCGCAATTTCCGGTGGTACCTGGACAACGTCTCCTCTTTTGCCGGCAAAGCGGGTGTTTCACACCGGGTTCCCTGGAAGCAGGGGATACTAAAAATCGCCAAACTGTTTTTTTAGATAAAGGCCCGGAAGAGTTTTCTTCCGGGCCTTTCGGGCTTTTTGTAAAGCAGTGAAGCAGTAGAACCGTCCCTCCGCTTTTCCTCCCTTTTCCTTGACAAAATAGAAATTAGTAATTATACTTGTTGTGTAATGTGTAACAAGGAGGTATAACTGTGCGTAGAGTTCAAATACTTCTTGAAGACTGGCATTATCAATACCTGCGCAACTTGGCCGAGCGTAAAAAAACAGCTATTTCAGCTGAATTACGGGAAATCATCACTAAAGAAGCGACCCAGAATTTTTCGGAAAACGATCCACTCCTTAAAGCTACTGGAATCGCTGAAAAAACTAATGATACGGGTGCAAACAGTGAAAACATTGACGAACGCCTTTATAAGCGGTGATTAACAATGAATCTCATATTTGCCGATACAAGTTTCTTTTATGCTCTGGCATATAAAAAAGACCCTCATCATGAAGATGCGGCCAAACTGCTGAACAGCTTAAAAACGCCTCTGATTACAAGTAATTATGTCTTTGACGAACTTATTACAATTCTGCGCTATGATTTCAGTCATAAAGTAGCAGCCAATTATGGACGTAGTATCCGTTCAAGTAAAATATGTTCTATAACGCGAATTTCTAAAGAAGACGAAGATGCAGCCTGGGACATCTTTTTAAAATATAACGATCAAAAATTTAGCTTTACCGATTGTACAAGCTTTGCAGTTATGCAGCGTTTAAACCTTAAAGAAGTTGCCTGTTTTGATGTTCATTTTGATACTGCCGGTTTCAGTCGTTTACCACAGGTACCATTACAAAAATAACCTAACCATTTTTCTCATCTAATTATGTCCGCTTTTCCGCCAATAAGACCGGCACCCGTTGAAACGGGACAAAAATGGGCCTGGAAGATTTATCATTCTTCCAGGCCTTGCGAGTTTTTTGCCAAGCAATGAAGCAGTAGAACCGTCCCTAGTAGGTGACCGTTATTTGCTGCGAGCTGGAATTCCAGTCCACCTGGCAGCCCAGGTTTTCGCTGACAAACCTCAGCGGAAGCATCGTTCTTCCCGGCGGTACGATCAGGGGTTTCACATTGGGGTTGCCGGAATCGATGCTTACCAGTTTCCCGTCCACTCTGGCCGCATTGCTCCCAATCCACAGTTCAATAACCTTGCCTTTAAAAGTTATGGTCGCCTTTTGCTGCGCGCCGTCCCAGGCCAGGGATGCGCCAAGCGGTTCGGCCACATACTTGATGGGAAGAAAAGTCCTGCTCTCTCTTATGATGGGCACGGCATCCATTACCCGGCGTTGGTTGTCAACATAGCAGGCAGTCTTGCCCACATTAAGGACAATAACTTTTTCCGGTTCAGAAGTTGTGGCTGCTCCCGCACTGTTGGAATAACCCGAATTACCGACAGCATTGTAGGCCCTGACCCGGTAATAATAAGCAGTGCTGCCGGCAAGATTATTATCATAGTGAACCCTTGTATTCGCTCCGACCGTGGCAACCTGTGCATAGCTGCTGCCGGATGTTTTCCTTTCAATCTTAAACCCCGTTTCATTGGAGGCATTATCCACCCAGGTCAGCATAATGGCTTTCCCAGACACAGCCGTTGCCGTCAGCTTGCTTGGTGCGGCGGGCACACCGGTGGAAACAGCAACCTCGTTGGAGTAGGGCGAATTTCCCACAGAGTTATAGGCCCTCACCCGATAATAGTAAGCAGTATTGGACGAAAAGCCTGTATCGGAGTACGATCTTTTATTGGCTCCCAGGGTGACAATCTGTACATAGCTGCCGCCGGAGGTCCTTCGCTCAATTTTAAATCCCGTCTCATTGCCAGCATTATCCTTCCAGGAGAGAGTAACTTTGTAACGGGAAACGGCTTCGGCCGCAAGGTTCGACGGGGCCGCGGGGACCTTTCCCGTCACGGCAGACGATTCGTTGGAATACGCGGAATTTCCAGCGGAATTGTAGGCCCTGACCCGGTAATAGTAAACAGTGCTGCCCGAGAGTCCTTTATCGGCATAGGAGGTAACATCCCGGCTTACTGCGGCAATCTGCGCATAACTGCCGCCGGCTTTCTTTCGTTCGATCTTGAATCCAGACTCATTGCCGGCATTATCTTTCCAGGAGAGATTTATCTGCGAGTTGGAAACCGTCTCAGCCAAAAGGTTTGACGGAGCGGCAATATAAACCGCAGCCGCTTCGGCCTCGCTGCAGTAAGCGGAGTTTCCCAGAGAATTGTAGGCCCTAACCCGGTAATAATAAGTAGTATCGGATCTCAGGCCCGAATCAACATAGGTTGTGGTATCTGCCCCAACAGTGCCGATCTGTTCATAATTTCTCCCGTACCTTTTCCTCTCAATTTTAAAACCCGTTTCATTATCAGAATTGTCTTCCCAGGTCAGCTTAATTGACGTGGAAGACAGGGCGACGGCCTCAAGGCTTGAGGGCGCCGCAGGAGCTGCCGTTGTGGAAACCGCCTCACCTGAATAAGCGGAATTCCCTGCGGAATTATAGGCCCTGACCCGGTAATAGTACGTCCTGTTGGCGGAAAGCCAGTAATCGGTGTAAGTCGTCGTATTATGATCAACCACGGCTATCTGGGTATAGCTGCCCCCGGCCGTCCTTCTTTCAATTTTGAAACCCTCTTCGTTATGGGAGTTGTCCCTCCAGGTTAATTTTATCTGGTATTTGGAAACCAGTTCGGCAGTAAGATTGGAGGGCGCTGCGGGAGCAGCTTCTATTGTTGAGGCGGCCTCCGCCGAGTATCCCGAATTGCCGGCGTCGTTGTAGGCCCTGATCCTGTAAGTATAGACCACACCTGCAGATAGCCCCGTATCGGTATAGGCCGTACTGTCAGCCTTGACAGCATCAATCTGCACAAAACTGCTGCTGCCCGCCTTTCTTTCAATCTTAAACCCGGCCTCATTAGCGGATGTATCTCTCCAGGTCAGCCTGATCTGCGCGCCCGGGGCCACGGCTTGAAGATCTTGGGGAGCGGAAGGCACACCCCCTGTAACCGCACTGGCGGTGTTGGACCAATCCGACTCTCCCCCGTCGTTATAGAATCTTACCCTGTAAGTATAGGTAACTCCCGAATAGAGACCCGTATCCGCATAGAAGTTCATATCTGCGCCCACAACAGCAATTTCTTCAAAATCGTCGTAACTTGCCTTCCTTTCAATTTTAAACCCTGTTTCATTATCCGACGTATCTGTCCAGGACAAGTTAATCTGGGTGCTCGTAGCGGCTGCGGCATTCAGCCCCGCCGGCGCTGCGGGAGGAGACAAAAAAGTAGTAGCAGAGGCCGCGACGGAGGGAGCAGAGACGCCTGCTCCATTATATGCTTTTACACGGTACCAGTAAGTGTTGCCGGGTGTCAGGCCCGTATCGGAAAACACCTTTACATTCCGGCCAACGGTATAAATCGGCAAGTAATCTCCCTTTTCCGCCGTACTTCTTTCGATGATAAACCCCAGTTCATCATCGGACCTGTCTCTCCAGGACAGGTCAATTGCCGAACCCGATACCGCCTTTACCTCCAATCCTTCCGGCGCCCGCGGAGAACCGGCAGCCATCACTGGAGAAAAAGCCCCCAAACCTAAAACATTCAGCAGCAGGAGAACCGTAAGCAGCAAGCTCACTTTTTTCATCTTACTTCTTCCTTTCCCGGTTATAGCTTCTAATTATCTCTATTCATTAGGACGTCAATTATAGCTGCCCGTTCCTGGAAAAAAGGATTTTTCAAATATTACCAGAAACCTCTCCGTTTTTATTTCTGTTGCTTATTTTGTGTTAAATATGGTATACTAAATTGTAGCCAGCACTCGCTGCTTTTCCTTAGCACCATTAAGGGAGGAATTAAAGTGGGCTCCACCACCGTCAGAATCTCAAAAAGGACCTGGAAAACATTACGCCAAACAGCTGAGCAAACCGGCATGACCATGCAAGAAATACTGGAAAAATCTGTAGAAGAGTACCGGCGTAAGCAGTTGTTGGAAGAAACAAACAAAGCTTTTATGGCACTTAAGCAAAACACTAAACAATGGAAAGAAGAGCTGGAGGAACGGGATATTTGGGATAGAGCACTTGCTGATAACCAGGAGGAAAATAAATGAGGCCGTCAAGGGGTGAAGTATGGCTGGTTGATCTAAACTCCGTCAAGGGGCATGAACAAGCAGGCAGAAGGCCGGCGCTGGTGATCTCCGTTGACATTTTTAATCAAGGAGCTGCAGAGCTGGCAGTAGTCTTGCCTATTACCGCACAAAACAAACACATTCCCTTACATGTCCCGCTGGATCCGCCTGAGGGCGGCCTGCAAAAAACCAGCTATGTTAAATGTGAAGATATTCGTTCAATTTCTACCGGGCGCCTTGTGGCAAGGTTAGGAACAGTAACTCCAGCAAAACTAACTTTAATCGAAGACAGGATAAGGGTTCTATTAGGTTTGTAACGATAAAAATCCCAGCTTGCCAAACAGCAGTAAAAGTGATACACTTATTTACGTGGAGGCGGAAAATATGGAATATCAAAATGTTACTGTTGCCCTTCCCAAAGATCTTTTAAAAAAAGCAAAACATATTGCTATTGACAGGCAAACTTCCCTTTCCGGTCTACTGGCAAAAACCCTGGAAGAAATCGTTGAAAAAGAAGATGTGTATCAAAAAGCGAAAACCAGACAACTCGCTGCCCTGGGAAAAGGTTTTGATTTTGGACTCATGGGCGATATAAACTGGAAGAGGGAAGACCTGCATGCCAGAGAATAATGATTTTCAATTCGTTGACACCAATATTATTATTTATGCCTATGACATTTCCCATATTGAAAAACGGGAGCGGGCCAGGTCTTTGCTTGCAGATTTATGGGAATCCGGGCTGGGGTGTGTAAGTATTCAGGTATTACAGGAGCTTTATGTTAATCTGACCATGAAAATCCCCAAACCATTATCTCCGGAGACAGCGGCCCGGATATTAGCCGACCTCGGCCAGTGGCGGCTTCACGTCCCGGGGCTGGAAAGCATTTTGGAAGCCGCAGACATTCAGCAGCGAAACCGCCTTTCTTTCTGGGATGCCATGATCATTTGCAGCGCCAAAACTCTAAAATGCAGAACAATCTGGACGGAAGATCTTTACACAGAGCAATGCTATGAAAACGTACAGGCCGTCAATCCTTTCGCCCAGTCAATCTAGTTATGTCCAGTTTTCGACTGCTAAACCCGGAACTCGTTGAAACTCGGACAGGTTATTGGTTACAAGTGTCAAACCTTCAGAAAGAGCATGCGAAGCAATCAGCAAATCATAAGGGCCGATTATCATTCCTTTTTCTTCCAAAGCAGATCGTACTTCTCCGTAAACCACTGCCGCCTCATGGGAAAAAGAAAGAATTTCCAGAGGGGCAAGAAAAGCAGCCAGAGCTGCCTGGTTCCTTCCCTTTTGCCGGCTTTTGGCAACACCATACTCCAGCTCCGCCAGGGTAATGGAGGAAAGGCCTACATCACCAACCTGCAACTTTTTAAAGGTCTTCAGAACCTTGGAGGGCTGCCTCTTAATAATATAGATACAAATATTTGTATCGAGCATGTATCTCATTTAGAGATCTTCCCTTACCTGACCTGCCGGTTGTTCGCGCTGGCTAAGAAAGTCGTCCGTAAAATAAGCCAGGCTGTCTTCCATAGCTTTCCAGGCACTGTTTTTGGGTATGAGCATGATAATATCACCGATTTTTTTTATATACACTTCCGTATCATTAATACGAAACTCTTTGGGCAGCCTGACTGCCTGGCTGCGGCCGTTCATAAAAAGTTTTGCTGTCTCCATAAAAATCCCTCTTTTCTCTGGTATATTACAAAGTATATACCAGCGCGGACACATAGTCAATTACGAAGGAGCCCCCCCTTCGCTTTAATTCTGTTGTTTACATCCCCTTACATGTCCTGCTGGAGCCGCCTGAGGGCGGCCTGCAAAAACTAGTTATATTAAATGTGAAGTTATTCGTTCAATTTCTACTAAATTTTTTAATTAAATTTTCGTAGCAAACATATTGATAGAAGGAAGACCTGCTTGCCAGAAAATAATGATTTTCAATTCGTCGACATGGGCAGTGTGTTTAAGACGGCCCAAAATGTAGCGTTGAGCAATCGTTTCAAAGAGCTACCTGTTGTTTAATGCAAGCATACAGGCTTGCCCTGGAGTTTCGGATGATCAAGCTATTCGACTGAGGCGAAAAAGACATCAAGGTCGCAAAGAAGGATGTCCTGCTTCATTCGGAAGAATAGCCACTCCCTTTCATCTGGAAAGATGTTCCACATCTTATTATGCACTGCCGAGTTTTCTGCATTGGTATAGAGCCAGACGGAATCAGTTTTAAAACTTCTCCGGCATAATAAAGACTCTTTAGTGGTATTATTTTATTGCCTTTTATTGTTATTTCCATAATGAGCTTTTTCCTTACTATGAATTCAGGCAACCCTACTTTTTCTCCAGTAATACAGAATAAAGCAGACTAGCATAGCAGACAACAACATTAACAAAGGGTTCATAACAAGGTATACTACCGCAATGATAGGCAGGAGTAAAAGACGAACCAAACTCCTAAGGATATTGTTGCCGGCAATATTTTTCGCTATTGGTGGAGAAATATTGTAGTAAAAGTTGACGAAAGCCTGCCCCGGTTTATTGGTTAACAATTTAGCGTCCCTGAATTGCCTTAGTAGAGCTACGGCAGGATCAAGTTTGGACCCAAAGGCAGCGGTAGCAATAAAGCATTCGTCAACAGGGAAATCGAGAGAGTTATGTAAGCTCATACCCTCAAGGACCTGTCCAGAACCCCAAAATAGAGTTTCTCCAACCTTTACTTCTGTATAAGAAGAATCCTCATTGTTAATTTGGGCATAGAATTTCACTAACTTGCCTTCCAGATCGTTTCCGTAGACGGCAAACTTTGTTTCCAGACCAGGGCCTCCAAATATTCCGTCTTCTGTGATAGTAATACTGCCGATGGTTTCTCCGTCTGCCCTTGCTTCAATAATGGTGCCAGGTGCCGCAGGTTCACCGTCAATCATGAGGTCACCGTAACATAGTGCTGGGAATGAAAGGATAGGAGAATCATCCAGTAAAGAGAACGTATATATTTCAGAAGTTTCGGCAGAATTCTGTAGATCTTCAGCTTCAGCTAACGAGAAAGGATAAATAGGTGGCGGTGGAGGTGAAGGGTACGGTGACGTGAAGATTCTTTC
>CAYQQF010000044.1:0-10904 GCA_964419485.1 uncultured Dethiobacter sp. | reverse complement strand
AATTAATAAATATTGCAAATAGTTCCACTTAAATGATATACTACTGATATATTATTGATAAAAGAGCCGCTAAATATGAGGAGGAGACCTTTTGAAGATCAGCGGAATTTTAGAGATCAAAGATTTGCTGGAACATACTGGCGATGGTTTTTTCGTTTCTGATGCTAAAGGGAAATTTCTTTATCTTAACCCTGCCAGCAATTACTTAATGGGTATGAATATGCAAAAATATAAAAGCTTGGATAATCTGCTGAAGCAAAACTTGATTGACAGGTCTACCGCTCTGGAAGCAATTTGCAAAAAGACTATAGTGTCAGGAGAAGTTAAGAGTTTAACGGGTAAGAGGGTAACCGCCACATCATCGCCTGTTTTTGATTTTGAAGGAAATCTGGACCTGGTAATATGTGCTATCAGGGATACCTCGACCAACTTTCAAGATAAAAAGAGTAATCGTTTTCTACAACAAATGGCAAATGCCGAAATTACAGACTCTTACAAAATATTGTATATTAACGGCGAGAACTATAATTATGAACTGATAATGAACAGCAGCGTAATGGAAGGGATTATTGACCTGACGGCCAGCTTAGGCAAAGTTGATTCAACTGTGTTGATTTCCGGTGAAACGGGTGTGGGAAAGGAATTAATTGCCGGACTGGTCCATGATCGCAGTTCAAGGAGCAAAACCGGCCCCTTTATTAAAATTAACTGTGCATCTATGCCCGTAAATCTATTTGAAACGGAACTTTTTGGTTATGAACCGGGCTCATTTACCGGCGCTTTACAAAAAGGTAAAAAAGGATACTTTGAGCTTGCGGATAAAGGGACTCTTTTTCTTGACGAAATAGCTGAACTGCCTTTGGATGTTCAGCCTAAACTGCTGAATGTTTTGCAGGACAAGCGTGTATACAGGGTCGGCGATACAGAAGGAAAGCCTGCGGATGTGCGAATTATTGCCGCGACAAACAGGGATCTGAAAAATATGGTAGAAGAAGGTAAATTCCGCGAAGATTTGTACTTTCGTCTTAATGTTGTTCCCATAGAGGTGCCCCCCCTGCGAGAACGGAAAACAGAAATTCCCATGTTTATTTCCTACTTCATGAATAAATATCAACAGAAGTACTCTCTTAAAAAAAAGGAAATTACCCCGGATGTTATTAAAAATTTGATCTGGTATCCCTGGCCGGGCAATGTCAGGGAACTGGCCAATTTAGTTGAAAGATTGTTAATTGTGTCCAAGGGAAAAAGTATTGAATTAGCGGATCTTCCTGACCCATATCTTCATTCGCCAAGGCTTGCCAATAGTTTTACAGTTCACGGTATTGCTCCGCTGAAAGAAATGGTTAAGGAGTTTGAGGCGGCTGTGATTTCTAAGGCCATGGAACGGGGTAAAAACCAAAAAGAGGCGGCAGAGATGCTTGGAATCAGTTTTTCCAGTCTCTCAAGGAAATTAAGAGAGTGAAGCCGGGTTTTATCTAAAATAATTTTTTAATGTTTTTCTTTTTTTTTGTACAGTTTACTGTATTTTAACAACATTCAACTGCCTTGCCATTAATAATGGTTTACTACGCTATCCGGCTGAGCAGTTGCAGGATAATTTCTGTTTTGCAATTAATTATAAAAAAAATTTCAAATATGAAATAATTTAATGCTATTTTATTATATTAAACAATAATTAAAGGGTTTATAATGTTCGTTTTATCCGCATTTTTAAGAATAAACTCGAAAATTGGCATTTTTATTGCATTAATAAAAAGCAGTGCATAATTTATACCCCCCGGCGTTCGGATACAGTTAATCTTTTAATGATGATATTACATTTTTTTGAAAGGAGTGAAGGAGTTGATTGTTTCTCCATTATTAGAAAAGACGCGCCTGACTAATCAAATATTACAAAAAACTGCGGAGCAAAAGGTCAATTTTTTTGAAGTGGCGGATGTATTAAAGAATGTCATTCATGCCAACATTTATATTGCCGACAGCAAAGGAGAGATTCTAGGGTATGCGTTTGTTGGCGAATTTGAGTGCGAATTAATGGTCGAGCGGGTGCTTAAGAACGGTGAGTTTCCGGATTGTTATAATGCTTTTCTTTTAAGAGATGATAAAACAAGGGTAAACCTGACGCAAAAATCAAATAAATGTGTTTTTATTTATCCGGAAAAATGTATTTTCACCAATAAATTAACTACTGTCGTTCCAATCATAGGTGGAGCGAAAAGACTGGGAACGTTGATTTTAGCTCGTTTTGGACAATTGTTTGAAGCAGAAGATCTTATTCTGGCAGAAAATGGGGCAACTGTAGTTGGAATGGAAATTTTAAGGGCCCGGGCAAAAAAAATTGAGGAAGAGGCACGTAACAAAGCGGTTGTTCAACTTGCGATTGGGGCTCTTTCATATTCGGAATTGGAAGCAGCAGAACATATATTTGAAGAATTAAACGGGGATGAAGGTCTTCTTGTAGCCAGTAAGAGCGCCGACCAGTTGGGTATTACTAGATCGGTAATTGTCAATGCATTAAGAAAATTTGAAAGTGCCGGCGTAATTGAATCCAGGTCATTCGGAATGAAGGGTACCTATATTAAAGTTTTAAATCCCTATCTTCTCGATCAATTATTAAAAAAGAATAAAGAAGGTATTACAAACAAAACAGTCCGCTGAAGTTAACATTAAAAACTATCATTAAACAGAATTTTGTGGTATAATCTTTGGCAGAGTTATTTGTCATGTAAAGCGGCAAACCGTCCATGCCATGGCAGCAAGGGGAAATTGACTAATTGTGCAAAAATCTGGGCTCTTGGCTATAGTTGCGCGCTTAATTTTCTGATTTGCAATTATCCATTATATAATTTTCAAAATAAATATCATTAATCTTCGCGAGGTTTGTCAAAAAACTGTAACTATAGAAAATAATAGAAAGAGTACGGAGGGGGGTAGAATAATGTGATTTAAAAGGAGTAAAACATTGCAACTGCCGGGGGTCGGAATCCAGAAGCAGACTGAGTAAACGGTTTATCGTTTATCGAAGAGTTTAAAGCACAAAAGATTAAGGTGAAAGAAGGGATTAAATAGCATGGAGACAGAATCCCCCTTCAAAGAAATAATTGAGGAAATACAAGAATTTGGTGGAGATGCCGTCAAGTTTTGTTATCAATGTGGAAAATGCGATACTGTTTGTCCCTGGAATAAGGTTACAACTTTTAGTATGCGCAAGCTGATTCGCGAGGCCACATTTGGTTTGGCGGAGATAGAACTTGAAGAAGTCTGGCGTTGTACCACCTGTGGACAGTGTCCTCAAAAGTGCCCCAGGGACGTCAAGCAGATAGATGATATGGTGGCCCTGCGCAGGATGGCCACGAGTTATGGTGTTTCTAATGCGCTACTCAAGCCTGTTCGCTCCGCAAGCGCAAGTCTTGCTGCAGAAGGTAACCCCTTCGTCCAAGACCGGACAAAGAGGGCGGATTGGGCTAAGGGCTTGGATGTAAAACCATTTACCGAAGATATGGAGATTTTATATTATCCTGGCTGTCTGCCCAGCTATGACTCAAGAATGAAGGAAATCTCGCAAGCCACAGCCCGTATTCTAAATAAGGCGGGAGTCGAATTCGGAATACTTGGCGTCGAGGAGAACTGTTGCGGAGAAAGTATTCGCAAGACAGGTAATGAGGATCTGTTCAGACGCCTGGCCAAGGATAATATCAAAACTTTTATTGAAAACGGGGTAAAGAAAATTCTTGTTTCTTCGCCTCATTGCTACCATACATTTAAGAATGAGTATCCAGAATTTAATGTAAACTTTGAGGTAGTTCATATATCCGAGTTTTTACTGGAGCTTATCAATGAGGGAAGGCTCCAGATCAGCAAGGAATATGCAAAGAAAATTACGTATCATGATCCGTGTTACCTGGGTCGGCATAATGGCATATATGATCAACCGCGAGAGGTCTTAAAGAAGATACCCGGGTTAGAACTGATTGAGATGGCCGAGTCGCGGGAAGAAAGTCTCTGTTGTGGAATGGGAGGCGGCAGAATCTGGATTGATACAAAAATGGAAGAGAGATTCTCCAACCTCAGGATAGAAGAAGCTGTTGGTCTGGGGGTTGATTTGCTGGTTACCTGTTGCCCCTATTGCATCACTGCTTTTGAGGATAGCAGGTTAGGTCTGAATTATGAAGATGCCATACAGGTTAAAGATATTGTAGAGATTGTCCAGGAAGTAATTTAGACGAGGGAGCTAAATATGCCGGAAGCTATTGGTGGTTCGGAAATGAAAAGTGTGGCAGCTGAGGTAGCCTGCGAACGCTTTTCCGACGAGGGATGGGCCAGAACTTCACTTTACGTGCCCAGAGAGATGGAGCTAATAATTTATGTTAATAAGAAAGCCCTGGTTACCATCCTGTGTACCCCGATCAAGCTTAATTATCTTGTCATTGGATATCTCTATGCAGAAGGAATTATTTCAGACATCGGCGATGTGGCAAGCTTGCGGGTAAATGAGGATGAATCGCTGGCTGATGTCAGGTTGACTAATCCTGGATATGAATTGCCGACGTTACGTAAACTTGGGTGCAGCGGCAGTTCAGTTTTTAAAACCCAGGGGCAGAAGGTTGATTCGAATCTTGTCGTTACACCATCAGAAATTCTGTCACTGATGAAGCGACTGCAAGAGCAGATGGAGTTGTACCGGCTCAGCGGCGGCGTGCACACTTCAGCTCTGTCCGATACCGGCAACTTGCTGGTAGTGGCTGAGGATATCGGACGACATAACACCCTGAACAAGATCCAGGGTGAATGTCTGCTAAGGGGTATATCAACCACAGGTCGAATAATGTTAATTACCGGTCGCATTTCATCGGAGATGTTGCTCAAAGCGGCAAAGATGCGGGTTCCAATTGTTGTTTCACGGCACGCGCCGACGGTGAATGCTATTTCGCTTGCTCATGATATGGATATTACCCTGGTTGGTCATGCGCGTGACAGGCGCCTGCAGGTGTATTCTCACCCGGAGCGGTTTTGCCGCTCGACAGATTAAGTGCGGCTGACCCGGTAAAACCCGGACAATACGGGCACATAAACCTGATGAGGTGATAGAAAGTGGAAAATGAATTAGATAGAGTTAAAGAGCAACTTATTAAAAATTTTGGAGACAGCAATTTTGGAGATGTAATGGTGGTCGGTGGAGGGATCAGTGGTATACAGGCATCCCTTGACCTTGCCGCTGTTGGTTTTAAGGTTTACCTGGTCGATAAAGCACCGAGCATTGGGGGGCATATGGCCCAGCTGGACAAGACCTTTCCCACCAATGACTGCTCGATGTGAATTCTCGCTCCTAAACTGGTCGAGGTCGGCCGGCATCCCAATATCGAAGTTCTAACCTACACTGAAGTTGAAAGTGTAGAAGGAGAAGCAGGAAATTTCAAGGTTAAGTTAATTAAAAAGCCCAGATATATTATAGAGGATAAATGCACGGGTTGTACTACTTGTGTAGAATACTGTCCTGTTCAATATCCTGATGTATTTAATCAGGAAATATCGCTGAATAAAGCCGTTCATATCTACTTTGCCCAGGCAATTCCTCTTATTGCATATATTGATGAAAGCTGTCTTTACCTGAAGGAGAAGAAATGTCGTATTTGCGAAGGAGTTTGTCAGAATGATGCCATTGATTTAAATCAAGAGCCGGAAGAGGTAGACGTAAAAGTAGGGGCGATACTTCTGGCTCCCGGCCTTGAGCCGTTTGATCCCAAGGTAAAGGCTGAGTATCACTACGGAGAGTTTGAGAACGTGATAACCAGTATGGACTTTGAAAGGTTGTTATCCTCCACAGGCCCATACCAGGGTGAGATACGACGTACTTCCGATAAGAAACATCCCCAGAAATTAGCCTGGATTCAATGCGTCGGTTCCAGACAGGTTACTGAGGGCGGCAACAGCTATTGTTCGGCTGTATGCTGTACGTACAGCCAGAAACAGGTCATTCTAACAAAAGATCATGACGATGATGCTGAATGTACCATCTTTCATAACGATATTCGTTCCTATGGGAAGGATTTTGAGCGCTTTTACGAAAGGGCCGCAAATCTTCCCGGTGTGCGCTTTATCCGGAGCTACGTATCAATAGTAAAAGAGGACCCGGAAACCAAGAATGTAACCATAAGGTATTCTACAACCGACGAGGGAGTAAAAGAGGAAGAATTTGATATGGTGGTCCTGTCTGTCGGCTTGAATCCCCCGGCTGATGTGCAGGAGATGGCGGAAATATACGGCATCGAACTCAATCATCACAATTTTTGTGAGCTCGATCCCGTTAATCCCATGAAGACCAACAGACCCGGGATCTTCGTAAGCGGCGCTTTCCAGGGCCCTCTGGATATCCCCGAGTCGGTTTTTAGTGCCAGCGGAGCCGGTTCTCAATGCGGTGAACTTCTCGACTACAGACGGGGTAATCTTGCCAAAGAAAGGATATATCCGCCGGAAGAAGACGTCTCGCAGGAAGAACCGAAGATCGGCGTTTTTGTCTGCCATTGCGGGGCGAATATCGGAAGAGTAGTAAATGTTCCCGAAACAGTTGAATATTGCAAAACTTTACCCAATGTTGTCCATGCTCAGGAACAACTGTTTTCCTGTGCTACGAACTCTGCCAAAGAGATAACGGACATGGTTAAGGAAAAAGGGCTTAACAGGGTGGTTGTCGCCGCCTGTTCTCCCAGGACTCTGGAAATGTTATTCCGTGATACCGTTCGGGAGGCGGGAATTAACCAATATTATTTTGAGATGGCCAATATCAGGGAGCATAACTCCTGGGTTCACTCCAAAGAAAAGGAAGCAGCTACCGAAAAGGCAAAAGATATCATCCGGATGTCTGTAGCACGTGCCCGCTATCTGGAGCCTTTGCAGGAATTTGAACTTCCTGTCAATAAAGCGGCACTGGTGGTCGGAGGAGGAATAGCAGGTATGACCTGTGCCCTTTCCATTGCCAACCAGGGCCATGAGGTCCACCTGGTGGAAAAAGAGGCAGAACTCGGAGGAATGGCAAAGAAAATTCATACGACCCTGGAAGGGCTGGATGTTCAGGAGTTTATGCGTGATCTTATCACAAAGGTGTATCAACACCCCTTGGTACATGTATATCACGGGGCGACTATTACTGAAGCCACCGGTTATATTGGAAATTTTGTAACCACTGTGAAATCGGAAGGAAGAGTCTCCGAGATAAAACACGGCGCAGCCGTTATCTCTATAGGCGTTGACGTATCCACACCTACCGAATATCTTTATGGCGAAGACGACAGGGTTATGACTCACCTGGAGCTGGAGGAAAAGATCGCCGCTGGAGACGAAAAGGTAACAGGTGCGGAAAGTCTTGTCATGATCCAGTGTGTAGGCTGCAGAAACGAAGACAGAGATTACTGCAGCCGGATATGCTGCAGCGAGTCTATTAAGAACGCCCTTAAACTAAGAGAACTGAACCCGGATATGGATATTTACATTCTCTTCCGGGATATCAGAACGTATGGGTTTAAAGAGGATTATTACCGGGAAGCAGCGAGTAAAAATATCAGGTTTATCCGCTATGAGCCGGAGGAAAAACCCTTAGTAGAAGCTGTTGAGGAGGGCGGCCAAAGCGTTTTAAAGGTAACCCTGCCGGACTATGTTCTAGGTAAAAAACTGGAAATAGACGCGGATATAGTTGCCCTGGCTGCCGCTGTTGTTCCCTCCGCAGCAACTGAAGAAGTAGCCGGACTTTTCAAGGTAACATTGAGCCCGGACGGCTTCTTTAAAGAAGCCCATGTGAAACTGAGACCTGTTGAGTTTGGGACAGACGGTGTTTATCTTTGTGGAACAGCCCATTATCCCAAGCTTATATCGGAAACGATCAATCAGTCTTATGGAGCAGCCGGCCGCGTCTTGACACTTCTCTCGCATGATATAGTCATTGCCTCCGGGTCTGTATGCCAGGTGGAAGAGAAAAAGTGTATGGGGTGCGGGGCGTGTGTCACAGCCTGTACGTATGGTGCCCTGGAGCTTGTTCAAACAAAACAGGGTAAAAAGGCTGTTATTAACCCTGTCCTCTGTAAAGGAGACGGTCTCTGTAATGCATTGTGTCCGACAAAAGCTATACAACTCAAGCACTATACCGATGCAGAGATCATAAGCGAAATTGATGCGATGGTTTCAGAAGAAGAAATTATACAGCAAATTGATGCGGTAGCCGGAGCTTTTTAAAGATTTAGGGATTAATTAACAAAGGAGGTAGGGACAGATGAGTAGTGGACCCAAATTTAAACCAAATATTGTTGGTTTTGTCTGCCAGTGGTGAGCATACGGTGCTGCTGACCTGGCTGGAGTTTCCAGACTACAATATGCTACCGATATAAGGCTTATTCGTGTCATGTGTTCCGGTAGAGTCGACCCGGCATTTGTTCTCCGGGCTTTCTCAAAAGGAATAGACGGGGTATTTATTGGCGGTTGCCGTTTGGGTGAATGCAACTATATTACCCATGGAAATTTCTATACACTAAACATGGTACTGCTTTATAAAAAAATACTAGAACGCATCGGGCTGAATCCCGATCGGTTACGGATCGAATTCATGTCCGGCAGTGAAGGGAACCTTTTTGTTGAGGTTGTTAATGATTTTATTAAGCAGATAAAAGGAATAGGACCGCTGGGCAAAAGTGAAGGGCTGGACGAGGATAAACTAAAGTCCGATCTTGCGGAAATTACCAAGCTGGTTCCCTATATTAAGGTGACAAAAGCTGAGAAACTGAGAACACCCCTTCGAAATCCCGAAGAGCGTGAAAACTTTTTCACCAGAGATGAAGTCGACAAGCTGTTTAACGAAGTAGTTTCGTATTATATTGATCCGGAAAAGTGCCGTGCCTGTACGACATGCGCCAGGAGATGCCCGGTAGATGCGATTATAAGTGCCAAGAAGCAGATTCATGTCATTGACCAGGAGAAATGCATAAAATGTGGAACTTGCTTTGAAGCCTGTCCCCCTAAATTTGGTGCGGTGACGAAGATTTGCGGCGAGCCTGTTCCGCCTCCTCTCCCTGAAGAAAAAAGAGCGATAGTAAGCGAATAAAAATAAGAGTGCCCTTTTTCTGTTGGCGGAACAAGGAAAGGGATGACGAGGATGCAGTAATTAGCTAAATAAAGTGAAACAGAGATCCCGTACCACTTTACTTGTGATACGGGATATTTTTTTATTTTGAGGCTCAAATTTAAACAGTGCTCGTATCAAAGAGCCCTTTTTGGCGTTATCTTTTCCACGATTGGGGAAACAGCAGTGAAAGGACGGTATATATTTCAAGCCGGCCGAGAATCATACAAAATGCTAAAATTATCTTTGTGAAATTTGTTAAAGGTGCATATGTGCTGTTTGGCCCCACCAAACCAAGTCCGGGGCCTATGTTGCCAAGGGAAGCGGCTACAGCCGCGGCCGCACTAACCAGATCAAGGTTTTGTGTTAAGATGAGCAGTGTCGCCAGAATAAATATGGCCATGTATAAAACAGTAAAACCCATTACATTGGAGAGGACACTCCCCTGCACCGGCATATTACCAATTTTAATGGCTTTTATGGCTTTTGGATGAATTAAACTGCCTATCTCCCGTTGCGCATATTTAAAAACAAGCAGAATCCTGATAACTTTCATGGAGCCGCCTGTCGATCCCGCGCAGGCACCGATAAACATTAAAGATAATAAAAGAGCCCTGCTCAGGTCCGGCCACAGGTCAAAATTAGCCGTTGCATAACCTGTTGTTGTAATAATGGCAGCCACCTGGAAGGAGGCATACCGAAAGCTTTCCAGGAATGTATCAAATATCCGGCCGTTAATGTTTAACGTTATGATGAGAATATAAACGGCAATTATGGATAAGTAGACTTTAAACTCCGTATCCCTAAAAAATTCCGCCGGGTTTTTTTTCTTAAAGGCCTGGTAATAAAGAGCAAAATTTACTCCTGACATAATCATGAAAACAGTGATGACCGTATCAAAATAAAGGCTGTTATACGCGCCGATACTGGCGTTTTTGATAGAAAAACCGCCGGTGCCCAGTGTGCCGAAAGTATGGACCAGGCTGTCAAATAACGGCATCCCGCCAAGCAATAAAAATAAGATTTCCGTTATCGTAATTACTAAATAGGTCATATATAATATTTTGGCCGTGCCGCTGACTCTGGGCGTAAGCTTTGCTGAAATCGGTCCGGGGGTTTCTGCCTTCAGTATCTGAAATGTGCCTATACCCAAAGCCGGTTGAACAGCCAATGCCAGGACCAGTATGCCCATTCCGCCAAGCCAGTGAGTAAAAGAACGCCAGAAAAGAAGACTGTAAGGAAGCGCTTCAATGTCTTGAATGACTGTCGCTCCGGTGGTCGTAAAACCGGAAACAGTTTCAAAAAAAGCGTCGAGGAAAGAAGGAAAAACCCCTGTAAACACAAAAGGAAGGGCTCCCAGCAGGGAAGCTGACAACCAGCACAAACTTACGATGGCAAAGCCTTCCTTATAGCGTATGATATTTTCTTTAACCTTAACTGAAAAAAAGGAAAAACCGACTATGGCCGTAATCAGGATAGAAAATAAAAAAGCGTAAATTGTGTTTTCTCCATATAATACGGCGACTAAAAGAGCCGGGAGCATGGAGGCGGACTCACATAGAAGCAGAATCCCTAATATTTTTAGTACTATGGATAAATTCATAAATTGCCCTGCGGCCCCCTTTGACACTAAAGAGCTTATTAACTCTTTCCATATGATTTTCCAGTGTAAATACAATCACCCTGTCAGTACTTTTAATAACCGATTCCCCATTGGGAATGATGATTTTGCCGTGTCTCAAGATTGCCCCGATGATCACGCCCTGGGGTATCCCAATATCTTTTAAAGGTTTGTTGACGA
>CAYQQF010000043.1:0-11003 GCA_964419485.1 uncultured Dethiobacter sp. | reverse complement strand
TGCTCCCCATAAGGAGGCTAAAAGGAGCAGTGTTATTCCTGCAAAGGGACGTCCCATCAAGCCTGTCCAGAGACAGATGAAAAGGTAGACCGCGGCAATCATTAACCCGGTAACCGCCGCTGAACGGAAAAAGGGGGCCAGCACCAGGCTTCTGAAGGAGAGGGAAAGACGCCGGGTAAAAACCAAGAAGAGACATAAAGAACCCAGCGTAAAAGCAAGGGAAGTGCCGAGTGCAATACCGCCGTGGCCCAGGTAGGGCATCAGCAGAAAATTAAACAGGGCATTGGCCCCCACCATGGCCAGATTGACCCAGACCAGCACTTTTACCTCTTGCAGGGCAAAGAAGATGCGGTTGCAAAAATAGTGCAGGGCAAAGCCCACCAAACCGGGGGTGTAGAAAAGCAGAGCACAAGCTGTCATCTCCGTAGCCGAAGCATCGAAGGCTCCCCGCTCAAAAAAAACCTCCACCAGAGGGTTGCACAAAATGAGCAAACCGGCCGTAACCGGCAGGAGGATAAAGAGCAGCAGGGAGGTGCCGCGGCTTACCTGGCGGACAAAGGATTTCATATCTTTCTCGGCCAGCATCTCCACCAGAACGGGATAGAGGACAATAATGATCCCCGTACCCAGGATGGCCTGAGGGAGCACATAGATGCGCTCGGCATAGTTCAGGGCGGCGATGCTGCCGGCAGGAAGAAAAGAAGCAAAAAGACGGTCCAAAAGATGCTTGAGTTCCAGCACGGCACTGGAAAGCAGTATCGCCGGGAGCAGGGCATAAATTTTTTGCAGTCCGGGGTGACGCAAAGCAAGCCCGGGGCGGAAAGAAAAGGGCACGCGGCACACAGCCGGAATCTGAATCAAAAGCTGCGAGGCCACAGCCAGGAGGCTTCCCGCGGCCAAACCGGTAATCCCGTAGCGCACGCCCAGGAAAAGGGCGCTGCCGATGACGATGAGGTTGTGGGGAACATTGACCAACGCGGGAATAAGAAAGCGCTGGTAGCTGTTTAAAAAACCTGCCGCCAGCCCGGCCAGCCCCATAAAGAAAACTCCGGGTACCAGGATGCGGGTCAGCTTGACCGTCAGGGAGAAAGCCTCTCCCTTAAACCCGGGAGCCAGGAGAAAAACTACCTGGGGCGCGAACAAAATTCCCAACAAGACGACCAGCAGAAGAATAGCGCAGGCGTAGAAGGTCAGGGAATTAATGAAACTGGAGGCGCTTTCATCCTTTTTAAAGAAAGCAAAAACCGTAATAAAGGTATTTCTCAGCGCATCGCTGAAGGCGTAAAAAAGTATCGTCGGCAGCAAAATGGCTACCAGATAAGCATCGGTTTCCATCGTGGTGCCAAAACGGTAGGCAATGGAGATCTCGCGTAAAAAACCCAGCACCCGGCTGAACAGCGTGGCCAGCATGACCAGGGTCATTGATCTATAAAGAAAGGTATTGTCCCGACTTCCCTCTGTCAAACGTTCTCCTCCTAAAAAATACAAAGCACATCTGCATATTCTTATTCCCCATTATTGTCCGTTTTCCTCTCTCTTTTTCATCCTTCTGTAGAGCCCGCCGAGCGAGAACAGCAGTTCGCCCTTCATCCAGAGAAAGAGCAGCAGCAAACCGCAAAGCCATCCCAGCCATAACCCGTGGAAGCTCCGCCAGAGGGAAAGTACGGTGGCAGCCTGAATGTGGGCAAAGGTATTGAGCACAGATATGGGAGCCAGAATCCCGGCCGACAGCAGGAGATAGGACAAAATACGAAAATTTTTCCCCGGTTTCTCCAGGAGATAGCATCCCAGAAAGGCCAGAGGATAACCGACAAGAAATTCTTTGAAGCGGGGCCGGACACCGAGAGTCAGTTCCAGAAAACCGCGGGCCTGACTTTCGGCAGCAGTAATCTCCGTTACATGACCGGTTCTGGTAAGGTATACATAGGCGGCCAGAAGCAGGATGACGAGGAGAACCACGTCTCCCAGGACAAGAGGCCGGCGCAGCAGGCGGCGCAGAAAAACGATACAGGGTTTCCCCAGCTCTCCGGCGGGAAGCAACCGGAAACCGTTCCTGCGAGTGTTAATCTCCGACAAGGTGCAGTCCGGCGCCGCGCTGCAGCGGGCCAAAGCCGCCAGCACGGCCAGGACCAGGGGTGCCGCGTACATAATTTTGACGCCGCGGAAAAATTCCAGGCCGCTGAAAAAAGGCGGCTGAGTTAAAAAACCATGCAGCAAAAAACCTCCGGCCAGGGAAAAGAGAAAAACAACGCACAGCAACAAGACGGTCCGCACAATAAACCTCGCCTGCAGGGTAAAAAGCGGCTCGGCCGGGAGGGCTCCTTCTCTTGCGAATCTTTTTTCAGCAGGTCTTGCCTCATTTCCCCCGCAAGAGGAAAGAGTAAAAAAGGTCAGAAGCGGGTAAAGGGGAAAAAGCAGCGCCGTCCCGAGGGAGAGTAACTGCCCGGTCAGGATCTGGTTCCAGCGAAAGAGCAGAAAAATAATTGCCGTACCCGGGACAAAAAGCAAAAGAAGCATAAAAGGCCTGACAGGAATAAATATACGCAGAAAAAGCAGGGCAAAAGCCAGCAGTCCCACTCCCATGATAAGATAGATCCCGCGGGGCAGAGACTGAACAGAAAGGGAATGCAGCCCGCCGGGGTTGTATCCTTTTTCCCGCAGCAGATCCTGCAGTGAGAACATTTGCCGTGAAAAACCTTCCCGGAGTTCTTCACCCCGTAAGCCGGGGGCAAAATCGCGGATCCGCAGTTCAACAAGCTGCACTTTGCGCTCCCGGACTCCGTTCCAGACCTCCAAAGCCGTTGGGAGACCGCTTTTCCCGGAAATCATAACCGTCAGGTTGTAATCCAGCAATAAAGCCAGTTCTTTCATCCCGCGGGGGTACTGGTGATATTCGTAAACCGTCACAGGAAGCCCCCTTTTTCCCAGGGCCAGAGCTGTTTCCGCAGTAAATCGGGGAAACCCCGGGACCCTCCCCCCCTCGAAAATGACCGCAGAGAGGCAAGCCCCGTCATAAGTGGCCAGGGCTTGCTCGGCAGAGCCGGATGTTTCAATTTTCCTGGCGCTCAAATAAGGGTTGACCAACAAGCCGGCCTCGGAAATTATTTTCAACTGGGCCGGGTTGGCCCCCAAAGCCAGGTAAGGAAGATTATCGTACAGGGCTCCCTGGATGAGAAAAAGTTCCATCCCTTCACTGGAGGCTCTTTTAAGCCGGAAAAGGGCCGGGTCTTCCACCTCTTTGAGCTGTCCCAGGTGCTCCCAGACCTGCTTCGCCCATGCTCCGGCCGGCATAAGGACAACATAGTCCCCCAGGCGGAGCTTTTCCTGGTCAACCACACCAAGAATAAAATCCCGGTAGCGGGCCAGTTCGGAATTGACAGCCAGCTCCCCTGCCAGCTCCAGATTGCTGAGAACGTAAGAGCCTGGTTCCCGGCGCAGATTCCAGAGAGTATATTCAAAGACCCCTATGGAGGTCACCTCCTGCTCCCTGAGAAAAGCCAGTGTTTCCGCCGTGCTCATCCCGGCGCGGGCGGCGAAAAGTTCAACATCGCTGTAGCGGACTGTAAATTCCACATTCTGCGGTTCATGGGCAGGCGTGTGAGCGTGAAAACGGAAGCCCGCCCAGACCGCCGCAGCCACGGCGAGCAACACCAGGAACCAGAGAAGGGCACCCGTCAGGTTCTCATGTTTATGTTTATCAGTCAATTTTCTTTTCCTCCATACTGCCCGGCCGGCACGCTTTACCATAAGGGCAAACACTTAAGGATAAACGCCAAACCGCTTCCTCTGTTATCGCTTCCGGCTTCCTGTTCGCGGCACCCTGCTCCCGGTCAGCATTTTTACCCCCAGGATCAGGACAGCTCCCAGGATAATCCCCAGGACCAGCCCTCCGGCAGTTCGCAGCAGCGAAACGGCCAGGGGAGTGTGCAGGTGGTAAAAGGTGTTGACCAGGGAAACCTGGCCGACCATCCCCAAAATAGAGATTACCAGGCCTCTCCGGCTGCGGAAGCCCCAGTACAGCGCCGCCAGCAAAAGAGGATGGCCGATAAAAAATTCTTTGGTGCGCGGCCGCACTGTAAGAAGCTGGTCCAGGAAAAAACGCAGGCGCAGCTCCAGTTCCGTGACAAAAAATGACTCGTTGCCAGACCGGTTCAAGGCAACAACCGCGGCAATAAGAAGCAGGACGGCCAGAACAACGGACCCGGCAACCAGGGGACGGTTAAAAAGATCCCTGATTTTGCGGACCATACCCCGCAGGGAGGTCTCTTCACCGACGACCAGAAGCAGTCCGGCCAGAGGCAGGGGTAAAAGGAGGGCCAATCTTATCCCCTGGAGCTGATCCAGTTTGACGATGTAGGTCATATCTGCCAGCAGTCCGACAGCAAGGAACGCACCGGTCAGAGACACCAGAGAGATCCCCACCAGGGCAGAAAAAGCCTTCCACAGCGACCTTTTCCCGAAATGATCCCGGTAAAAAACCATCCCCAGGAGAGGAAAGATGATACCGGACATGAGGGCCATCCCCTTGCGGGCCAGGTCGATACCGCTCATACCCAAAAATTGTCCCTTCACCGTTAAGAGGAATCCCACCAAAAGCAGCCCGGCAACCCCGAGCAGAAGGCCTGCCCGGGTCATCCTCAACCTTTGGAGAAGCAGGGCTCCACCGGCCAGAATACCGGCGCTGATGAGCAAGATCTTCCACCTGGAAAATGGAAAGGAGCTGCTGTTATAAGGGACAACCGTCCCCACCGGGTGTCCCGCCGCAGCCAGCCTTTCCTTCAGGCCGGCGATAAAGCTGACGTTTTCTTCCAGCCATGGCTCGCCGCTAAGGCTATTATCGTAACGGACCAACAGCAGGCGGATATTGCGCTCGGATACGGCCAGGATATAGCGCCCCAGGGCCCGTTCCGGCGAGAGAAGATCCCACTCTTCCTGAGAGATGGCGTGAAGCCGGATAACCTCTTTCTTGGAAGAGGAACGTATCAGTGAGAGAAGGCCGCCGCGCTGCTGCTCGAAAAGGTCAATGGCTACCAGCGGAACATCAAGCCGTCCCAGCTCCGAGGCAAGAAGAGCCCTTTGGTAAGGGAATCCCGGGAGTTCCGGGCTTTGGAAAAGAATTCCCCGCACTCCCGGGAGCTTCCCTAAATCAGCAAAGACTGCCGGGATATTCTCCTCATCTCCGTGCCAGCCATATATCTGCAGGTAAATATTCATACCCATGGAAGAAACCGTTTCCACAGCGGGCGCAGGAAAGCCCGCTCCGGTTTCAGCTAACTTTTCCTCCTCCAGCGGGAGGGAAAGAATCCCCGTGCAAATACCCGGGGAGGTCTTTCCGGCTTCCGTCCCGGGCGCGCCGGGACAGCGGAGTATAACCGTTCCGGGAATCTTGTTCTCCAGGTGGAAGGCAACCCGTTCCCAGAGAACCGGATCCGGAATCTCCAGGTAAAGGTGGTAGGGATTAAAGGACTCCAGTCCGGCAAACCCCGACAAAAAACCGGTCAGCCCTCCGCTGCGGGAAGCGGCGAGAAGCTGCGCGCCGCTAAAAACTTGCAGTTCACCCTGCCGGGCCAGATCATCGAGCGACTGCTCCTTGAAAAGCACACCCCCGGCACCGCTCTCGCGCAAGGCTTGCAGGGCATCTGTAAAGGTAAAGCAGCCTTCGCCGCGACGGCAAACCTGTTCCAAAAGTTCCCCGTATTCCACGAGGATCTCCGTTTGGCGGTTGCCGGATTCCACCCTGTGGCGGTTCCATGCTTCACCCAGGGCGAATACCAGGGCGAGCAGCATAACGGCGAACAAAATAATTTCCCAAAAATTTTTTTTCAACTGTGAATCGCTCCAGTTAATTTAATCACTGTAGTATCATTCCGATTCCTGTCCAGGCACAAAGGTTTCGGGCAGGGCGGAACGCCTGCCAAAGTAATAGAGGATAGCCTGGCAGATACGCCGGGAAGCAAGACCGTCCCCGTAGGGGTTGGCCGCGCGGGCCATGGCCTCGTAAGCCGAAGGTTCTCTTAACAGGCGTGAAGCCAGACTGACAATTTCTTCCCGCCGGGTGCCGGCCAGCAGGGCTGTCCCCGCCTCTATGGCTTCAGGGCGCTCTGTAACGCGGCGCAGGACCAGAACCGGCCTACCCAAAGAAGGAGCCTCCTCCTGGATCCCTCCGGAATCTGTCAGGATAAGATGCGCACGGGCCATCAGGTTGTGAAAGGAAAAGGGATCCAGCGGCTCCAGAAGCAGCACCCGCGGGTGGCCCTCCAGGATGCGGAAAACAACCCGGCGCACTTGCGGATTTTTGTGAACCGGAAAGACAAGGAAGGTATCGGGAAAGGCTTCCAGCAGGTCCTTCAAAGCCAGGGCAATAGATTCCATGGGCAAGCCCAGGTTTTCCCGGCGGTGTGCTTCCACCAGCAGGACCCGGAAACGTGAAAAATCAAGCTGTTGCAGCAACGGATCAAAAAAGGCAAAGTCACGCCGCACGGTGGTCTGCAGGGCATCAATAACCGTATTGCCGGTAATAAAGATCGTCTCAGGGTCAATTCCTTCCCTCAGGAGATTTTCCCTGGCCAGGCTGGTGGGGGCAAAGTGAAGCTGTGCCATAACGCTGTTCAGGCACCGGTTAATCTCCTCGGGAAAAGGTTCATAGCGATCTCCTGTTCGCAACCCGGCCTCGACATGGCCTACGGGAATTTTGTGATAGAAGGCGGATAGGGATCCGGCCAGAGTGGTGGTGGTATCACCCTGCACCAGGACGAGGTCCGGTTGTTCCTTCTGCAGAACTTTCTCCAGCCCTTCCAGTGCCCGCACCGTTATCTGGGTGAGACTCTGGTTCTTTTCCATGATATCCAGATCATATCTAGGTTCCAGCTTAAAAAGAGAAAGCACCTGGTCAAGCATCTCCCGGTGCTGTGCCGTCAGGCATAAAATGGACTCTACCTCGCCGACTTTCTGCAGAAGCTGTACCAGCGGGGACATCTTCACGGCCTCGGGTCTTGTGCCGACGATACTCAGTATTTTAATGCAGGACATAACTTACAAAATCATCCCTTTCGCTGCCGCTTAGTCTTTTTTTCTATGCTGGAAATGATCGCTGAAAAAGGTAAGCCCCCCGTCGGCCCGTTGAAAGGCTTCCAGCGCTTCCAGACGCTTGAGCCCCCACAAAAAAAGAAAAAAAATCACCGGAATACAATAGAAAGCTGCCCCTCCGCTAATCTGTTGAAAAAAGATGGCTGCTCCCCCAAAATAAAGACTGGTCAGGTACAGTACAACAGTCGTCTGCCGGGGAGTGAGCCCAAGGTTCAGGAGCCGGTGATGAATATGGCCGCGGTCAGGCTGGAAAATCGATCGCCCGCTTTTGAAACGCTGCCACATGACATAAAAGGTGTCTGTAATGGGAAGGCCCAGGATCAGCACAGGTATAATCAGCGTGGTCAGAGTAGCCTGTTTGGTGGCGCCCATAATAGAAAACCCTGCCAGCAAAAAGCCCAGGAATAGGCTCCCCGTATCCCCCAGAAAAATGCGTGCCGGCGGAAAGTTGAAGGGAAGAAATCCCAAAGCCGCTCCGGCCAGAATCAGGGAGAGGATAGCAAGCAAAGGAAACTCTCCCCACGTATAGGCGAACATTACCACTGCGGCAATAGCCGAAACCCCCGTAGCAAGCCCGTCCACCCCATCAATGAGATTAACGGCATTGGTAACGCCCACAATCCAGACCAGAGTGAGGGGAACGATAAAGATCCCCAAAAAAATCATGTTCTGAAAGGGGAAGGTGATAAATTCGATCTTAATATTGAAAGCCAGCAGGATTAGCGCCGCCGCAAACTGCCCGGCAAACTTGGCCCGGTAGGAAAGACCCCGAATATCATCGTAAAGACCGATTGCCACGATAAGACTGCTGCCCAGGAAAAGCCCCCAGAAACGCCCGCCGCCTTCCAGAAAAAAGAGGACTGCCCCGGCGGTAAGCCAGAAGGACAGATAAACAGCGATGCCTCCCAGCAGAGGCATGGCCTGTCCATGGTTCTTGCGATGATTCGGCTGATCCAGGACGCCGGACTGTAAAGCCAGACGCCTCATAAACGGGGTCAGGGCAAAAGCCAAAAAAAAGGCCACTGCCGGTGAAAGAAACTGCATAATAGATTCCTGCCTTTTATTGTTAAAAATTCCTTGTGTCCCTTTATATTATGACGGATAAAAAAAGTTTTGGTTACGCTATTAAGAAAAATTAACAGGATATTTAAAAAGCATAATCGCATTCAAAGCCGTCTATTCACAGCCCTACCTATCTGTTTACCGGCTGCTTTCCTCTTACGTAAATGGGGTTGCTGAAAATCCAGGGAACAGGTTTACCCAAACGCGGGCACCAGTATATCTCCACCCGGAAGACACCGGCCTGCAGGACCTTGAAAATAATGACCTTCTTCCGGCTCTCGTAAACAAGTTCCCCGTTACAGATTATGCGAACCAGGCCCCGGTTTGAAGGGGAGATGATGCGCAGCACCGTTTGAGGAGAGCGGCGTATTTCTCCGCCCATATTGACCTCTTCATCCCCGTTGAAAGCAGAAAAACAAAATCCCCGGGCCGGGCAAAGGTGATCGCTGCCGATAAAAAAAATACCCCGGCGCAACGCTTCGAGAACCTGTTCCAGGGCCCTGCCGGATTTGCGGCTGAGTTCCTCTTCCAGGAGCAGATGCGTATTGACGGTACGGAAAAGAAAACTGTAAGCAAAAAAGTAAAGCGTTATAAACCCCAGCCGAAAGGGAAAAGCATGCGCATCGCTGCCAGCAAATGCCGTCACCGGCCGTTTTCTGGTCAGAATGTCCCATTTTTTCAGTGTTTCCGGTTCCGGAAAACGGGCGCCCCGGTAGCGATCGAATAAATACCAGAAAAGGACAACCAGTTTACTGCGATATGTTTCCCGCCAGATCGAACTGAAGTTCCAGATCTCCAGCCCCGTAAAATTTTCCACATCCCAGCGATCCCAGGCATAAAATTTACCCCCCATAAAGGCGGGATTGCTCTTTTCACCGGGATGAGCCAGATATCCGAATCCACCCTGGGCATTGACAGCATCAATAAATTTCTGTGGGTCCCGGTCATCCGAGGGTATTGGTTTCTCCACCCCAAAAGCAATATAGTGGTTCTTTTCCCTGCCCAGCTCCATACCTATGAGAACCAAAATATCGTCGTGCCAGCCCTCGAAGCCTTCTTCCCGGCCTGCAAGGGTATGGTGGTCGGTAATACCAATAAAGTCCAGCCCGGCTTCGCGGCCCGCACGGGCAATCTCCTGAATTGAACCGCTCCCATCGGAAAATTTGGAATGAATATGCAGGTGTCCGATATATTCGTATTTATTCATTTTAGTTTATTATAAGGCAGAAGCCACATTTTTGTTGTTTATAAGGGTGCCCGCCAAACGGTCTAAGTATTCCAGAGCCAGACCGGTCCCCTTGGCAACGCTCCCGATGGGATCATCAGCCAGGTATGTAGGGACACCGGTCTGCTGGGCGATGAGTTTATAAAGCCCGTCCAACATGGCTCCCCCGCCGGTAAGCACAATGCCTTTTTCAATAATATCCCCGGCCAGTTCAGGAGGAGTTTTTTCCAATACCTGGCGTACGCCCTGGATAATGACCCACAGGGGCTCATTAATAGCCTCGGCTATCTGTTCCGTAGAGATCTCCAGAGAACGGGGCAGCCCGTTAACCAGGTCGCGGCCGCGGATCTCTTCTCTAAGAGAGCGGTTTCCTTGAAAAGCGGAGCCTATTTCAATTTTCAGCCTCTCGGCAGACCGCTCGCCGATAAGAAGATTGTGCTCTTTTTTAATGTAGCGGACAATAGCCTCGTCGAACTTGTCACCACCAACCCGAACGCTGCAGGAGACTACTGTCTCTCCCATAGAAATTACAGCAATATCTGTAGTCCCTCCGCCGATATCGACAACCATGCTCCCACTGGGTTTGAAGATATCAAGACCGGCCCCCAGTGCCGCGGCGCGGGGTTCCTCGATGAGATAGGCTTCCTTGGCTCCTGTACGGGTAACGGCTTCTATGACGGCCTTTTTCTCCACCGCGGTGGTTTCTACGGGAATACAGACTACAATACGGGGCTTAAAAATGCGGCGTTTTTTGCATACCTGATATATAAAATGCTTGAGCATAACCTCAGTGATGTCAAAGTCGGCAATGACTCCTTCACGCAGGGGACGAATAGCAACAATATTTCCAGGTGTGCGGCCCAGCATCTTCTGGGCAAACTCTCCTACGGCCAACACTTTTCTTGCCTGATGATCAATTGCTACCACTGAAGGTTCGTTCAAAACAATTCCTTTTCCTTTGAGATAGACAAGTATGGTTGCCGTTCCAAGATCGATCCCCATATCTACTGCTGACCAGGCCATTTCTCTGCACCTCTTCCCTTGCGCAATAACTAGTATAACAGAACCTTGAAAGGGCCTGCTGAAAGTGAACTTCGACATGCCTCCCTAAATTTCCTTTTTTAGAAATAACTTTTATTTTTTTTGCTAAGAAACCGCGCTTTCACTGGCAATACCGGAGTCCTCCCGGCGCATTGCGCTGTATTTAAGGCGGGTGGCTTCGCCTCCCCGTAAATGACGCTCCGCCTTATTTTTTTCCAGCACGACGCGAACATCCTGGGCAAGGTTTCCATTAATCTGGGGAAGACGCTCAGTCACGTCCTTATGCACGGTACTCTTGCTGACTCCAAATATCTGGGCCGTCTGTCTGACCGTATAACCGGTATCTAAAATATAATTGGCGATATCTATTACTCTTTGTAAAATATAATCCTGCATGGGGGCGCCCCCTTTAGCTGGCATTAATAAATTTATATGTGCCGCTTGGCGTATTAATTCCTGTCATGGATGAATAGAAGGGGATCCATATAACAGTTATCTCTACGCAATTCCAGGTAGAGAAGCGGGTTTTCTCCGTCAAAAGAAGATTTCATCAACACGCTTCCGTCCTCTTCTCCATTACCGGCGGCAT
>CAYQQF010000042.1:0-11180 GCA_964419485.1 uncultured Dethiobacter sp. | reverse complement strand
AGGATAAACTCCGTCCCTGAACCGGTCAAGAGCTGAGTCCCCGGCTGCAGAACAACAACTTCGTAAACAGGAGCCGGAGTGACAACTTGTCCGGGAACAGGCTGTTCTACCCCGCTGCCTTCCGGGACTTCCAGACGACCTTGCAGATTCTGCCGCAAGGTTTGGGAAAAAGTATTCAACCTGGCTTCCACCCAACTGGCCGTAACCAGAGGGTCTCCTTCCGAACCGGGAAGGGCGGTGTTATCAGCTCCGGCCCGGCCCAGAGAAAAACCTGCCAGCAAAAAAAGAAAAGCCAGAGTTAAAAGAAGGCCCCATTTACCGGCCGTCCTTTTCCATCCCGGCAAACGGCTACCGGCTTTTTCACTGGTTTGATATGCCATTTTGCCACCTCCTGCTATTTAGACATAGTTTGCCATGTATTCGACAATAAACTCCTCTAAATCTTTTCCCTGCTTCTTCAGACTGTTTCTTACTCCTTCAACCTGATGGAACAGCCCGGGATCATTTCTATCTTTTAAGAACCTGTACAGCCCCAATCTTCTTCCCAGGCTAAAATGGGCCCTTTCCTCAGCAGGAAGGCTAAGGTAACTGTTAACAATGCCGATCATTTTTTCCGTATCATCCGGAAGCCGGCCCTGGACTTCTTCCAGGAGATTTAGAATATGGTCGCTGACGATATATCCGGTCCCATCGAAATTTTGCAGCAACAGCCGTTCCTCCATGGCTAACCCGTCGTCATTCTGAACCTGGAAGTCACCGCTTTCAATATGCTTTATCAACAGGCCTCCCCTGCGGGCGGCCAGTGTCCGGAACCGGACAAAATGCGGATCAATAGTTGAAAGAACCATCGCGGTATCCAGGGCGTGTTCTCTCCAAAATTTCTTTCCGCCAAGACCCAGAAGAATATATTCGCAGAGGTTCAATCCCGCTTCCTTAACCATAAGCCCCGCCTGTATGTGCTCTTCCGCGGTAACACCCTTGCACATAAATTTAAGAAGAGGATCGCACCCCGTTTCCAGGCCGGTATGTATCCTGGTCAGGCCGGCTTCTTTTAAAATCCTGAGTTGTTCCACGCTGCGCCTGGAGATGGTCTTGGAACGGCCGTACGTTGTAATCCGCTGCACAGAAGGAAACTGTTCTTTAATAAAAAGAAGTATTTCGGCCAGCTGTTCCGGGGGCATGACCATACAGTCGGCATCCTGCAGAAAAACATTCTTTCCTCCCCTGAAAATCCAGAAAGCAAGATGAAGCATATCGGGCTCATGGTCATAAACCAGCTGGAGAACTTCACGGGTCACCTCATTCTCTCCAAGCTGAAGGGCATACATCCATACCTTTTCTTCTGCCTCTTTTATGGCCAGAATATCATTTTTGATTTCATCTATGGACCTCCAGGAAAATTTCCTGTTTTTATAAACCGGACAGAAGAGACATTTATTCCAGGGACAGTTACGGGTAAGCCGGATAAGTAAACTCTCCGCCTCACTGGGAGGCCGGATCGGCCCTTGTTCAAAATTCATGTTTTCACCACCAAACTGTTATGGTATGGGGCATTCCCCCGGTTCTTCAATTTGCGCTCCCCGCCTCTTCCGTGATATAATCGCGGCGCAGGAGGGAAAAACATGGACGAGACAAAATATGCTCTGCTCCGGGAACAGATGCTCCGGGAACAGATGGAACCAAGGGGGATAAAAGATCCACGGGTGATAGAAGCGTTCCGTAGAGTACCCCGGCACCTCTTTGTGACAGAAGAAAGCCGGCATCTTGCTTACCGGGATCACCCTCTTCCCATCGGGGAAGAGCAGACTATCTCCCAGCCTTACATTGTCGCCCTGATGACCCAATCCCTTGAACTGCAGGGACATGAAAAAGTATTGGAAATTGGAACAGGCTCAGGATATCAGGCGGCCATTCTGGCCGAGCTGACGGAACATGTCTGCACCGTCGAAAGAATTACAAAGCTCTCCCGCCAGGCACGGAAAATACTGGACCGGCTCGGATACCAAAATATCAGCTATAAAACCGGCGACGGCTCTGCGGGATGGCCTGAAAAAAGTCCTTTTGACGGAATAATTGTTACCGCGGCCGCGGCCGAAGTTCCCTTACCCCTTGTCAAACAACTGCGCCAGGGAGGTCGTATCGTTATGCCCGTTGGAAATCAGTTTCTGCAGGAACTGCTTCTGATCACCAAAGAAGAAACGGGCGTTAAGGAACAAAAGCTCGGCGGTTGCCGTTTTGTCCCTCTCATCGAAAAAATACCCGACCTTAATTAATAATCAAACCTCCTCCAGCTGTATCCCTCCCCAGGCCGCAATTTTATCGCCTAAAACGATCAGAACCCCTTCCACACCCGGCAATTTTTGAGCAAATCCAACAGCCCGCTGTAAATCCCCGGACGATTGGACAAGATTACCCGCCGCAGTAGCCACAGCATCAGCTAACAGAGCATTTTGAGCCAGGATTACCGCAGCATCTGCCCGTCCCCGGCTCAAAGACGGACCGACTGTTCCGGAAGAGGTGCAGAGCCCGCGGCACCCCGGCTTCGGCTCTACTCGCACAGCCAGCTTCCCGCTAAACGGTGAACCGCCGGCGTAAATACCCACCTTCAGGGCTTTAGGACAGCAGAAAAATACATCTCCGCCGTTTTCTACAATAACCTGGGAAAAAGTCTTCAGCAGCCACATCCCGGCATACTGGGCAAAAGCACCGGCCACAGCAGCCATCGGGCCCACTCCGGCGATGTTACCCGCCCGGGCCATTTGCCGCGCTATATCCGGAGCATCAGCACCGACCAGATAGGGGTCAAGAGTCTCCCGGAAGAGCGGATCCTTTTCAATATAGTCTTCCAAAAACCGCCTCTGCCGCCAGATAAATTGTTCTAATTCCTGTGCCAGTCCGGCATCTATGGCTTGCTCGCCGACCGCCACCCACAGGTCAGTCTCCTTAACGGCCACGGAGAAAGAATTCATCCCGGAAGGGCAGAATTTCCGGCGATAGTCTCTCAGGGAATGGTCCACCTCAGTAGCAAACCTCCATCGCCCTGGCTGGACAGGCGGTGATACAATGTTCACAGATGATGCATTTATCGCTTTCAAACCGTACCACCATTTCCGGGCGTTCCAGTATCAGCGCTCCTGCAGGGCAGATGACCGCACATGCTCCACAGTGCGTGCAGCGTTCTTCCACCCAGATAATCTCCTGTTCAAGCGGGAAGACCCTTACTCCCACGGACTGCAGAAATTCCAGCCCGGCATGAAAATTTTTCTCCTCCCCGCTGATCTCCGCCACGATACGCCCTTCCATCTTCGGATTAATATCCGCTTTTAAAATATTGATCATTAAATTATAATCTTTGATCAGAGCATAAGTCAAAGGCTGCTCCACTACAGTCGCCGGAAAATACAGGACCATCTTTTTTTTCAAGAGATCTCCCCCCCAACGCTTCCTTTATAATCGACCCCTTCGCCCGTAAGAGGCAAAGTAAATGCAGGTTTGGTCAACAGGAACTCCCCTTTTTGAATCCATTCTTTCAGTATACCGGCAATTTGCCTGGCCCCTGCATAGCTGGAAAGAGAAGCCGTGGGAATAACCTTTTCCCCCAGAGTTATCTGCCCGCTTTTAAGCTGGGCGTAGCTGACCCTTCCCAGCACCTCACCCAGTCCCTGGGGATAAGATTCACTGTAATCAACAACAGGAGCAAAAATTTCTTCATCAGTCACGGCAGTATATCGCAAAATCTCCTCATTTAAAACAGGGATGGGGATCCCTATCCCCACCATGAGAGAAGCACCATAACCGAGAAAACTGATCCCCCGTAGCCATCTGGCGGACATCTGTTTCAGGTCACCGATCACAGCAAGGGTTCCCGCCGGGGAAAGAGGAACTCCGTTCTCACCCCGGGGTGCTCCCGGGGAATGCTGCGTCCCGAACCAGCTAACATAACCCACGCCGCCTCCCAGGAAGATTTTTGTTCCCAACCCAAGGGTACGGTAGTATGGATCGTTAAAAAGCGGGGAAAGCTGACCCGCGGTGCTGTAATTGGCATTTCCCAAATGCGGCTTTAAAATTCCCATGTAGGTGTACAGAGTACGATCGGAGAGGTTAACACCCACATTATAGTTTTGATAGGCATTGCGCGTGTTGTAGAGAACCGCATAGGGTATATCCTCCAGCTTGATGCTCTTTTGATAGGTCTTGCGCGGGTAACAATCAGTGCCATAGCTATATGCATCCAGAAATATTTCCTTCCCCGCAACAAGGTCCTCCAGAACATGACCGCCGCCATAGTTGAAGTGACCTGGAAAGGACTTATTGGCCGGGTCCGTCTCCGGTATCTGCGTTGCTCCCAGATAGGCATCCACAGCCGCTATCCCCGCATAAGCCTCTACTCCGTTAAGAAAAATCCTGCTCATTCTCATGCGCGGTTTGGGATGACCCAGGTTAAGGAATGCTCCGGATGAACACATTGGTCCAAAGGTGCCCGTACTCACTACATCAACGTAAGATGCAGCTTCCTCTATTCCCCTTTCCTTGACCAGAGAGATGACTTCTTCCGCAGTAACGACAACTGCTTTTCCGGCCCGGATTTTTTCATTAATCTCTTCGTAGGTTTTTTTTACCAAACAAGGGCACCTGCCTTTCCGAAATTTTAGCCAATAGGACAAAAAAAGCTGCTTATTCCCTAAATTGTTTTTGATTTTACTATAATGTTTAGTATATCATATTGGTAAAAGAGTTGAAAGAGATTAATGACGTGTCGCTTTCGCCCGCCCTGAAAGGGAAGATAATACTAATGCACAGAAAAAAAAGCCCCATGAGAATTAGCACAACACACATAACCAGGGCAGGAATTATCGCGGCAATCTATGTAGCCGTTACTTTTCTGCTCTCGAGTATAAGCTTCGGCCCTGTTCAGGTACGGGTAGCCGAAGGGCTAACCCTGCTCCCCATTTTATTTCCCGAGTCGATCATTGGGCTTTTCCTGGGATGTCTTCTGGCCAACCTGCTCGGCCCCTTCGGAGCTGCCGATATTGTTTTCGGCAGTCTGACAACGTTGCTGGCAGCATATATTACTTACCGGTTTCGACGCAATTTCATGGCCTACTTAAGCCCCATCCTTCTCAATGCTTTCATTGTCAGCCTGTATCTACGCCTGTTATTTGCCGTCCCATACTGGCCGACTGTTTTAACCATTGGCCTCGGCCAGTGTGCAGCAGTCCTGGGGCTGGGCATCCCTCTGCTCCACCTGCTGAAAAAGCAAATAAATAACAAATGAAGCGCAGGAAGCGCAGCAGAAGCGCAGGGACGGTTCTCTTGCGTCGAATTTTTAAGCAAGAGAACCGTCCCTGCGCTTCACTGCGCTTCAGAGAACCGTCCCTATGTTTCACCCTTAGAAATAAAGAGGAATCAAAAGCTTGCTGCCGGCCTGGAGAGACTGTTCATCAATAAGATCGTTTGCTGCTGCAATTGTGGCTGTTGTTACTCCGTACATGCGGGCAATCTTTAAAAGCGTATCCCCCGGACGAACGGCATAAATAACCAGGCTCGTTTCCGGAGGCACGCGGAAAGGCACCACCACAGTATATTCAACACTTTCCCACGCTTTGGCCTCCAGCAGGGCATGGGTAACCTGCAGGGTCGCCGCTTCCGCCGGAGCAAATTCCGTGCGGCCCGGGCAAAAATAAACGGCTACACTGGAACCGGGCTCCAAACCGGGCAACTGCAGCGACCTGTTAAAATCTTCTTCCATTTTCACGACCAGCGGCCACTGCTCCTCTTCTCCCTCGTCGGACGTTTCCCTCTCCGGTGCCGGGAGATAAAAGATCGTTTTTTCCAAAACCCCGCTAACAAGCACTATATTTTCCTGAACATCTGCTTCCAGTTTCAAAAGCCGGCAGGGACCCGCCGTGATCTCTCTGGGATAAGGAAAGGCGAGCCTCTGAACGAGCTCAAGTGTCTCCCTGGCGATTCCGGCAGGGCTGGGAAACAACAGATATTCTTTTTTTACGTCACCCTCCCGGATATCGGTGAGGATCTCCTGTTGGAAGATACGGGTAGCCCTTAAAAACAGGTCCACATAAACCCTTTGGCGAGCTTTTTTCCCTAACAGATCATGCGCCGCATACTCGACCCGCGGAAAGAGAGTAACGTCCACTCCGTTCTTCAGCGGAAAAGATATTTGCTGTGAAACAATCTGCCTGTTTTCCAGGAAACCTCTTTCTTCTCCGGCAATAAAATAAATTACTGTAACCAGTTCGCCTTTAAAAAGAAGTCCTTCTTTTCCCTTTTCATAGGAATAATCAACAAGATGGCAGGATAATGTTTTAATGTAGTCGAGTTGTTCAGCAAAATCCAGCTCTCTGGTCAGGGTCAGAGGAACGATATCTTCTCCAACCAGCTCCTCCGAAGAGATCACCCCTCGTATAACCCGTTCGGGCGGGATATTTTTTGCTCCGACCCCGATTTCAATTTGCTGAGGGTCTGCAACCGACAGCAATATTTCCATCTCTACCTGGATCTGGTATAACCATTTCCCTTCTGTTTCCAGAGGTTCCGATCCCCCCTCCAGAAAGGAAATACGTCCATGCCCGTTAACTGCCATCCCCGGCAATGCGCCCGGAACATCAGCTTCCCTGGAAAAATCCTCCGCTCCCCATCCTATCTCCTTTGGTCCGGCGTGAGAATAAAAAACGGCCTTTCCCTCTACTTTCCCCTGCACAATAACCTTGTTTTTTTCTTCAATTTTTACTTCCAGCAAACTAATCCATGCAGCCAGATCGCCCAGCGGATAAGGCCGGTCCTTATCCCTGACCGGTTCTTCCTGAATAAGTAAATCTTTTGTTAAAAAGAAACGTAAGACAGTTTCTCCTACCAGCGATGTAAAATCAAGCTTTGCCGTAAGCAACTCTGTTTTTCCTTCTTTTAAGCTTTTTCGTCCCACGATATTTCTTCCCTCCTCATAACAATATGCGCCTACACATATTATAGTTATTAACAGGAAGGTAAAGTTATGACACGACAAAAAGGGTCTGTACAAAATAAAATTCCCGCTAATCTGCTGTAGATAAATTACGGGAATACAGGCCATTTAACTGTTCTTATATATACATTAATTTTTAATAATTTATTTTCCGGCACACAGAGCAATCATTCTGTTGTCTCCGCCATAAAGACATAATTCGACTGTTTCGGTAAGGACATCCGCATAACTGAAGGAAAATCTCTGATTATAATGTTCTTCTTCAACCCTGACAACAAAAATAGAAGGGTAAGTGTTTTCCAGAACCCCAATTTTTTCATACGATTTCCTGCGCCCCCGGTTGGCCCGCAATTTAATCGTTTTACCAACGTGGGATTCAAGTTCTTTGCGGATCTGCAACAGGGTGTTTTTCGCGACCATTATAACATCACCTCAAAAAAACTTTAACATAAATCCGGAAATTTGTCAAGTAAACCCTGAATTTTACCAGTTATCAAGGCCGGTGTCAAGAATTTTTAAGGATTTTTTATTTTTTCTTTAATATCTTTAATTTATTTTGTATATTTATCGGCAACTTTGCTCGCTCCGTACGACTCGGGCTTAATCCGTGCATTATAACCACTGCCTGTGACCATCCCGACAACTTCCCGAATTAGCTCCCGTGTATCTCCCCGGGTACCCACATCCATATGAATCTCCACATTAAGCCGGGCAAATCCGTTTTCCGAAAGCAAAGAAGAAAACCTGCCGGCAATATCCAGACTCAGGGATGTCTCATAAAAAATTCTCTGTCTCAAACTCTGCACAAAGCGCTGCCGCTCCCGGCGGTAAAAATAACGGCCTCCCTTGCCGACCCTGTGGATAATAACAGCAGTAACAAAACTGACTTCGGATCCAAAATGAGGCTGCGAATCGGTCCCGATAATAAGTTTGTATTGCTCTCCGGGTAGCTCCCTGACGTAGGTAACAATTTCTTTAAATGTCTCCTCCAGCGTCATTTTCCCGCGAGTAGGGCTGTTAAAAAGCATCGAACGACCTTCTTTCCATTTATTCCTACACAGGTCGACATAATGTTAAGGAACACTTTTATTATAAAGTATCTCGCTCAACTTTGCAAATTCAACTAAAGAAAGGGTTTCTCCCCGGCGTCCGGGCATGATATCCGCTTTTTCCAACAGCTCCCTCCAGCAGGCTTTCCCCAGAGTTTCAATTCCATCCAGAGCATTGAGAATGGTTTTGCGCCGCTTTTGAAAAGCCGCTCTGACAATACGCCAAAAAAAATCCTCCCGTGAAACTTGCACAGCCGGTGCGGGGAGAACCTCCAGCAAGACCACTGCTGAATCTACCGCCGGACGGGGGTAAAAAACACTTCGGGATACTTTGAAAAGAAAGCGGGGATTTGTATAATAGCTGCACAGAATAGAAAGCAGCCCGTAATCTTTTTGGCCGGCTTCGGCGGACATTCTGCGGGCCACTTCCAGCTGCACCATTAAAACCAGTGATTTGAGCGGCAGAGCTCCCTGTAAAAGCTGAAAAAGCAACGGGGTTGTCAGGTAATAGGGCAGGTTTGCCACAACCTTAATGTTTTGTTTTTCCGTCTCCGGGCAAAACGCCCGCTCCCAGTGCTTCCGGCAGATTTCCGCCAGATCCAGACGGCGAACATCTCCTTCAACAATCTGCAGATGGGCGAAGCCTCGCATGGCAGCCTGGTCTTTCAACAGCTGCACCAGGCCTCTGTCCTGCTCTACAGCAATCACCCCGGCAACTTTCTCCGCCATAGCCAGAGAAAGTGCACCGGGACCGGCTCCGATATCCAGTACATAATCACTTTCTTCCAGAGAAGCCGCCGTGAGAATTCTGCCCCGGATATTTTCGTCCACAAGAAAATGCTGCCCCTTTGACCGACGCGGAGCAAGCCCTCTTTCCTGCAAAATCTTTGCAAGGTAAGCAGGTGATGTTACCTTCTTATTCCCAACAGTGCCCGCTCTTTCCCTGTCGTTTTCTTTCGTCTCTACCACCCCGTTCAAGTATGTCGTTAGTTATTCTGCCACCGGTGTGGGTATGATATAATGAAGTATAAAAATAAGGAGTATGCTGATGATTCCTCTCCGGGATAATGTGCGCCCCGTTAAATTTCCCATCATTAATATTTCCTTGATCATCATTAATGCAGTTATCTTTCTTTACCAGATGTCCATGGGCCGGGAAGATCTTCTGCGCTTTTTTTACCGTTATGGTGTTATCCCCGAGCGATTCTTTACCTTGCCCATCGGCCTGGCACTTCTGGAAACATGGCTTCCGTTTATAATGGCAATCTTTCTCCACGGAAGCTGGTTCCACCTGCTCAGCAACATGCTCTATCTCTGGGTTTTTGGTGACAATGTAGAGGACCGTCTTGGGCACCTGGGCTACCTGCTCTTTTATCTGGCAGCAGGAATCGCCGCCAGCCTGGCGCACCTTTTCGCCCACCCGACTTCTCCGGTACCGGTTATCGGAGCCAGTGGAGCCATTGCCGGAATCCTGGGAATATATTTCATTTTATACCCGAGAGCCAAAGTGCTTACTCTCATTCCCATCGGTTTTTTCATTACAACGGCCCGTATTTCAGCCAAGTTTTTTCTTATTTTCTGGTTTTTTCTGCAGATCCTTAATGCCCTTTTCATGGCAGATGCCAGCGCCCAGGCCGTCGCATGGTGGGCTCATATCGGAGGTTTTGTTTTTGGAGCGTCAGCCGGCATTCTGTTTTTGCTCTGGAAAAAAGCCGTCTCTATCTAAACTCGGCTGGCCGACTAGCGGGCAAAAACAGCCACGCTCACCCGTTCGGCTGCTGCGGATTTAAGCGCCCGCGCCGCCTCATGAGCCGTAGCCCCCGTGGTCAAAACATCGTCGACCAGGAGAAGATGACTGCAGCCGCGTCCTTTCCATTCTGTTTGACAGCGAAATGCTCCCTTCAGGTTTTCCCATCTCTTCTCCCGGTCCATACCGGTCTGGCTTTCCGTCTCCCTGGCCCGTTCCAGGATCTCCAGGACCGGTATGCTGAGTTCTCCGGCCACCACCTGCGCCAGCAAGGCAGCCTGGTTATAGCCCCTCAGGGCCCGACGCCGGGAGGAAAGGGGCACGGGCACAACGGCATCAACTGAAGAAATCCAGCTCAAAGAAGCCAGCTTCCAGGATAAAAGCATCCCCAGAGGTTCCGACAACCACGGCTTGTTGCGGTACTTTAAGGCATGCAGGGCTTCCCGGGCCTTTCCCCTGTAGCCTACAACGGCACAACAGTGGTCAAAAGCATATTCGTATCCCCTGCAGGAGCAATTTATTATCCCCTCAAGCTCACGGGCGCACCTGGGACAGCATTTTTTAAGCCAGGGCAGGTCGGCCGCACATTTTCTGCAGAGCACCTCCGGGATACTTTCCTTTTTTGCCCAGCAAGGAAAAGTCCCGTCTTCCGGAAGAAACCTGCTGAGAATCTCCCGACAAAAGGGACAACGCGTCGGGAAAAGCAAAGATAACAAAGTTTTTCCCAGAGACATCGCCAGGTAGCCTCCTAATTTAATCAATAAATGACATTATTTTTTAAATATCCAGTAAAAGTATTACAAACAGAAAGGAAAAGTGAACCTTTTTGTTGAATATATTACTTCAAGAAAGTACTTTTACCACTATAACCTATATTTTCACTTTTAAACAGGCCATCAAATACTTTCTTTAAGCACATTTATCTTTTCGAAAGGAAAGGGGACAATGGAGCAAAAAGAAGAGCTGTCAGACATCCTTACGGAAATCTCGCGGCTGAAACAACAGTTAAACAAAATCTATGATGAAAATAATCAAATCAGCGGCAAGATGCTGGAGGTATCGGCACAACTGGACCGGAAGATTAATGTGTACCTGAAAGAAAATATGAAAAAACAGCAGTTGTCCGGAATAAAAAGACAATAAGATAAATTTTTGTCATACTTGATGCCCGCTTCCTTTTTCTTTCAGCAGCCGGGCCAGGTCGCTATGTCGTTTTTCTACTTTGTTGTTATGAATAGCAATTCCAATCGCCTTGGAAGTGCCAACCAGGATAACCAGCCTTTTCGCACGGGTAATTCCAGTATAAAGAAGATTCCGCTGCAGCAGGATAAAATGTTGCGTGACCACAGGGATAACTACAACGGGATACTCGCTCCCTTGGCTTTTGTGAATGGAAACAGCATAA
>CAYQQF010000041.1:0-11307 GCA_964419485.1 uncultured Dethiobacter sp. | reverse complement strand
CTTTGTTAACAATTTCAGGCCTCTTGAAACCGGCAAAGGGAAAGGTTACCTTTTGTAACCGGAATATTACCGGAGCCCCTGCTCATAATATCGTCAAGATGGGCATCTCTCATGTTCCCGAAGGAAGGCGGATATTTCCTTTGCTGACGCTCATAGAAAACTTGGAAATGGGGGCTTTTTGCCGTAGTGATAAACAGGGAATACAGGACGACCTTGAAATGGTTTTTCAAACCTTTCCCCAACTCAAGGGACGTGAAAAACAACTTGCAGGAACGTTGAGCGGAGGAGAGCAGCAAATGCTGGCCATGGGACGCGCGCTCATGTCCAGGCCCAAACTTTTAATCCTTGATGAACCGTCCATGGGCCTGGCACCTATGATTGTCAAGGAAATCTTTCAGATAATCGAAAACATAAATCACCAGGGAACTACCATTCTCCTGGTAGAACAAAATGCCAAGATGGCATTGAAAACGGCCCGTAAAGGTTATGTTTTAGAGACAGGGAGAATCGTCTTGCAGGATGATGCATCTGCCCTGCTGGAAAACGACGACCTGCGCAAATCATATCTGGGCGAATAAATATTTTGAATTCTGAATGATCCAAACAGTTTTATTCAGAACAGCAAGATCCGCAATCTGACCCGAAACATTCTTTTCTGATAGAAAAACCTCTCTGTGGTTCTTGATGGAAGTCAATAATCACGTCATTTACATGGGGAGCAATTTGCTTATCGTAAACGAAGGCAATACCCCCATCCGTTTCCTCCAGTAGATCTTGACTTTGAACCGACTCTTCCAGAGCCAGCGTAAAATTCGGTCCGCCTCAGCCCATACCATTAATTAAAAGTCTGATATAAGCGCCTTCTTTATTCATCTGACTTAAAATTTCTTTAAATTGCTCTACTGCTACCGGCGTTACTGTCAGCAAAAGTACCAACCCTTTCTTCTATTTGTTTAATTTCTTTGGCTATTAGTATATCATAAAAATTACTCCTTTTGCTTGTTAGCACAAAAATTTTTTTACTCTCTTGTTACTCGATAAGATCATATGTCACATTAAAGATTTCCGGTTTGCAGGGGTAATACTCGCCATCTACGCCTCTTATAATATAATCACCCGGACTTGCAACAAGGTTTCCCTCCAGCGTTGGAATCAGCAACTCCCTGTCTATCTGATAGGCTTCAACTACAATGGGTTTTTTTCGATATTTCTTTGCTTGAGATATATTGAATTTAAACATCGGATGACCTCCATAATTTAACATGACCGGGTAACTGTAAAGGCTTACTTAATAATATAATATAAAGATTCAATTTCTTCGGGATCCGCGGCCTCCAGTCCATCTCGCAAATCGGATAATGTATTGCGGTCAAAATTACCCGGATATGAGCCCAGTATCCTCCTGTAAACGGCCCTGCTTGCAGTAGATTCGTGATTCTGTTGAACAAAATTGAAGATTTGGTTAATCATGTTGTTTTGTTCCATGCTGGCCTCCAAAATTTTTATTTATATTTTACCGAACATATTTAAAAAATATTCTTGATGCTCACGCTCTCTCTTTCGAGAACACGTTCGATCAATCTCCCGGCCACTTTAATCTCCACCAGGGCATCTTCTCTGCGGTACTGGCGAACAAGTCCCTCGATCCTGACAATTGTCTGGTCAAGAAGGTCAAGTTCGCGGTGATCCATTAAAGGTGTCCACCAGGAGTCTGCCCTGTTCCAATTTTTGCTCAAATCTTCCAAACACAATGCTGTCTCGCTCCATTGTTCCTCCTCTACCTTTTTCTTTAATTCTTCAAGATTAGAAAATAAATCCTCAGATATTTCGGAGGTTAAATGATACATGTACATAGAAAATGTCAAAATTACGGCCAGCAATAAAATAATACCGATAAATATACCTTTCAAGAACTTCCACCACAATTCTTTTTCTTATTTGCTTCGCTTTTTACCTGGAATAACAAGTTGCCGGATGTGTCAATACTGGCCAATAAAACTTTCTTCAGATTATTGATGCCAAACTTGGACAGTTCCTGGTAAAGCCATTCTTCCGTCAATCCAATACGGCATAAATTATCAAGGTTAACCTGGCCATCTATGATTAAGGCATTGGAAATGCCTTCATATTTTGTTGAAATGTTTAAATCCTCGGGAGTTACCGGTCTTTTTTGTGATTTGGGTATGACGCTCAACTGACCGTTACTTTCCATAATGGCAAATTCAACATCAGCTATATTGGGGAAACCAGCCAGTCGCAGCTGTTCCAGCAAATCATTTAGATTAACACGAATATTCTCCAGCTCCTTTTCCGCAATTTTCCCATTCTCAACAAGTACGCTCGGCTTTCCACATAAAAAAGCTCTCACCTTGTTAACTTTCATTGACAATAGTGAAACAAGAACCTGGGCACTGAGAAGCAGGAGTATTGGTATAATGCTGTTTGTTAAAGGGATACTGACATCTTCCATGGGAATAGCCGCAAGGGCGGAAACCATAATGGCAACAGTTACCTCATAAGGCTGTAATTGTCCAATCTGCCGCTTTCCAGTTAAGCGCATTGTAATAAAAACCAAAGCGTATAAAATCAGAGTTCTTATTATTACCGTAAACAAAACGAACTCCTTCCTGCCTTACAAAAGATTAAAGAGCCTTTCTTCGTTGTCAGCCTGAAACAAATTTTAATAAATTCTTCCTTTTGATCTTCAGGAACCTTCAAAAAACACTAAACATATATTGCAGTAAAACTGTTAATAATACCGTGTAACAAAAAAGAGATATCATTAATAATTAAAACTTTGACGATTGGAAATAAATATATTAAAATAAAAGAGTCTCGAAACGATGCGGACTTTGACAGGACGACCCGGCTTTGTCACAAACTCCTTCTTAAGCCGCCCTAAGTAGGGACTACTACTTAAAGAAGGAGGTCGTTTTTATGTTCAAAGATAAAAATTTACGGTGTACCGATTGCGGAAACGATTTTATTTTTTCATCCCGGGAACAAGAGTTTTACGCTTCCAAGGGTTTTGAAAATGAACCGTCCCGTTGCCCCGATTGTCGTAGAGCCCGTAAAAATCAGCGGAATAATCGAGGCGGATTTGCCAGACAGCCGCGGGAAATGTTCAAGGTAACCTGCTCAAAATGCGGCAAGGAAACCGAAGTGCCGTTTCGCCCCACCGGAAGCAAACCTGTTTACTGTAAAGAGTGTTTTCAGTCAATCAGCAACACCCGCAGATAAATTCGTAAAAGCCAACAGGTTTTTAAAGGAATTTGAAGCAGGCTTTATATAAAGCCTGCTTTTTTTTGTGAAGGACCAGCTTTTATGGGTAAATACGAACAGGTTGTTTTACACTATTTATTTTCACTCAGACTATTCGTTTGTTTCATCTTTGAGAGCCTCGATAAAACCGCAAAGTGCCTGCTCCAGTTCCTGTCCTTTGGCAATTATTCTTTCGTTTGAAACCTCTTTTTCAGTCTTTACGAGCAAAGCCAGCCCATCTTTTAGTTTTTGAGCGGTAGCCGCAACTTTTAACCAATCCATTTTAACCACCTCCATCCAGTAGTGTTTACTTCAAAAAGGTGTTTTAAACAAAAATTTGATAGTATAAAAGACAATTTTAAGGGAAATTAAGCTGTCAAGGCAGAAGTCAAATTCATAAATCCACAGAAGTTCCGGGTGCAGACCGACAGGGGAAGCATAGAGTACGACTATTTGATCTTATCTCCCGGTGCAGAACATCACCCTGAAACCGTTCCGGGTTTCCGGGAATTTGCTTATAATATCTATGATCTGGAGGAAATTATTTCTTTAAACAACCGGCTGAACACTTTCCGGGGAGGGCAAATAGTCATCTTCGTCTCCAGTCTCCCCATTACATGCCCGCTGGCCCCATATGAAATCGCCTTTCTTCTCGATGATTATTTCCGTAATCTGGGTTTACGGGAAAAAATAAAAATTGTTCTGGTTACCCCTGAACCATACCCCGAACCGCTGGCACACCCGTCAGTGGGAGAAAGTATCAGAAGAAGGATGAAAAAACTTCAGATACAGTTATTCACGGCAGCAAAAGTGCTGTCTTTAAACCAGGACAAAGGTATTCTTCAACTGGATCAAGGGATTGATCTAGAAGGAGACCTTTTCCTCGGCGTTCCCTCCCACTGGGGTCCATCCTTCCTGGCCAATTCCGGCCTTCTCGACCAAAGCGGCTGGCTTGAAGTAAACCCTTATACCCTGGAAACACGAAATAAACGCATCTACGGCATTGGAGATGCAACATCTTTGCGCGTTCCTGTTCCCGGAACTTATGCTCCGAAACTTGGTATTTTTGCCCATTTTCAGGCTGAAGTCGTCGCCAGAAACCTGGCCGCAATTATCCAAGAAAAAAAAAGAAGCTTTCGCTATAAGGGAAAGGGATTCTGTATAAGCTATACCGGGGCAGGTCGGGCACTCTGCTTGTCAATAAATTATTATAAAAAACCAATGCCGCAAATAAAGCTAATCAGACCGTTAAAAGTCTTCTCCTGGGCAAAAAGAGCCGCCGAGCGTGATTTTCTTAAACGGTGGTTTTAAATAACTTGTATTTCTATTAAAGTTTCTGAATTGTTTAAAATTTACTATTGAAGTCATCCCTATTTATTATTTAATTGAAACGTTATTTATTGGAAAAACATTCTTGTTGTGGGCTTTTTCGCAGGCTGATATAATTTATCAGTACCTGGAACAGAAAGGGGGAATTGTTGCGATGGCCTTTTCTCGCATTTTTCTTTCCAGAAATATCGGTATCGACCTGGGAAGTGCCAATACTTTAATTTATGTAAAAGGTAAAGGAATCGTTTTGAGAGAGCCTTCCGTTCTGGCTCTGGAAAAAAGAACAGAGAAAGTTCTGGCAGTTGGTGAAAGCGCCAGGAAAATGATCGGAAAGACTCCGGAAGATATTATTATCATCAAACCCGTTCGGGACGGAGCGATCTCGAACTTTCATACAACAAAAATCATGCTGCAGCATTTCTTTAAAAAATTGTTTCGCCATCGTTCTCTCTTTTTTCCACTAAGAGCGGTTGTCAGCGTCTCACTTGAAGTAACGGAGATAGAAAAAAAAGCTGTTATGGAGGCGGTAAAACAAGCAGGTGCAAAAGAGGTCTATCTTGTAGAAAACTCTATTGCCGGAGCACTGGGTGCCAACATGCCCATTGAAGAAAATACTGCCAATATGATTGTTGATGTCGGAGGCGGAACATCGGAAGTGGCTGTAATTTCTCTGGGAGGAATTGTCTGCAAGAATTCTGTCCGCCTGGGCGGAGATGAATTAAATCAAACAATCATAAATTTTATCAAAAAAAAATATAACTTTTTAATAGGAGAAAAGAGTGCTGAAGAAATCAAAATTAAAATCGGCCTGGCTTCTTCTCTTCAAAAAGAATATCTTGAAGTTATGGGAAACGATCTGGTCACCCGCATGCCTCAAAAAATAAATGTACGTGTTCCGGAGATCGGCAGGGTTCTTTTTGAACAGATTTCTCTAATTATAAAAGCAGTTAAAACAACTCTGGAACAAACACCTGTAGCTTTAATACCTGATATTATGGAAAATGGTATTATTTTGACGGGAGGCGGGGCGCTGCTGGAGGGTTTTCCTAATTTACTCGCTGAAGAAACAAAAATGAACGTTTCTTTGACAGAAAATTGCTTAGACACAATTGCCCTTGGGGCAGGTAAAATGCTTTCCAGTATGGCCCTGCTAAAAAGAATCGGACAAGATCAGTACGCCCGGTGATGTTCCTTTCGCACATTATCCGGACGTACTGAATCTAATTACCTCACAAAAAGATGATTTTCAATCCGCTTACAATAAATTCTTGTCTGAATCCAGTAATTGTACGATTTGACCGGATTGTAAAAAGAAAGTGCTCCTCCAGTAGGGTCCTGTCCGTCAACTGCTTTCTTAACTGCTTGAAAAGAAATATTATCTGCGGGCTGATTAATTCGCCCGTTTCGAACCGTACAATACTGAAAACCATGGTCCTGTTGATAAATTACTTCCCGAATGGTATCAGGATAATAAGCATCCCTTACCCTGTTTAATACAGTCGCTGCAACTCCCACCTTTCCCTGAAACGGTTCACCTCCGGCCTCAGCATGAACTAATCGGGCCAGCAGGTCGATTTCTTCTGCAGACAGCTTAAAACCCTTTTCCATTTTTATAGTTTTACTTTCCGGTTTTGTCTCGCTTAATGTTTCTTTGTTCTCACTGGACGACAATACCTTCCTCATTTCACTTGCCGGGAAAAAGTGTTGCTCATATGCGCTTCCTTCCGCTGTGTTACTGAAAAATAATACAAAGCTGATCAACAGTAACAAAAATTTATTCTTTTTCATTTTATTCCTCCTCTCTTTCTCACTGTCTTTGAGGAGTTGCTGACTGTATACTCTAAATACTCGTTACATTATAAAACAGGCTGATAATTGAAGCAAACGACCAATATACTGGCTATATTGCTTTATCGTGTTTCAATTTGGCGTATTAGAAACCGCAAAACAATAATGATACTTTATGTATTAACTTGCAGGGTTTCCTTGCACATGGATCTATTCACCACTTTTTTAGCATTTAGAACTATAGTAGTAAACAAACTTGTAGAATTATTTTCTAGCTCTTCGGGGAAAATAATTTTAACCATTCTTAAAAAGGTACATAATGAGACACAGTAAACGGTTAAAATTGATTGAACAGCTTGAAGAGCAGCTTCAAACTATATTGATCTGTTATCTCACCGGCGACAGGGAAAATCTCAGCACCAGGATCGCCCCCGACATAATTCGCGTCTTTTACCGGCACCTGGAAAGAATCGCTCCCCGCAAGACAATTACCCTGTTTCTTTATACCCGGGGAGGCGACCTTTTAACTCCTTTTCGGTTGGTCAGTCTGATTCGCGAATACTGCTCGGTTTTCAACGTTATGATCCCTTTTCGGGCTTACAGCGCCGGAACTTTAATCTCTTTGGGGGCTGATAAAATCATCATGGGAAAGCTAGCTGAACTGAGTCCTATCGATCCCAGCGTAGCAAATTCCTTTAACCCCAAAGACCCTCACCATCCAACTGCAAGGATTCCGGTCAGTGTTGAAGATGTTTCCTCATATATTGCCTTAGCCAATGAAATGGCCGGTCTAAAAGATGCTGAACAGGCACTTGAAGTTTTTCTCCGTTTATCTAAGGTAGTTCATCCTCTGGCGCTGGGAAATGTTTACAGAAACTATGCCCTTATTCGCTCCATCAGTAAAAAACTTCTGGAAATGCATACAGGAAACTCATCTTCAAAACATATTGAGGAGATTATCGAACATTTAACAGAGAAATTGTACGCCCATAGTTATATGATCCCACGCTCTGAGGCCGAAAATAGTATCCACCTGAATGTGTCAAAACCTCCGCCGGCAGTGGAAAAGTTAATGTGGGCACTTTATGAACTCTATGAAAAGGACTTGCAGTTAACGACACCTTTTAACCCCGCCCTTCTGCTGGAAGAACAAGAAAGGCAGGTCGAGTTTGAAGCTACAGGCGGAATTATTGAAAGTTTAAAAAGACTTGATGCTTTTATTTTTGAAGGCCGCGTTACTCGTCTGTCCCGGCAAGAAGGCAATGCCCTGCCGTTTAACCTGGAAATACTGAAACAGAGATGGAAACATATTAAAAAATAGCAGCAATAAAAATGAAAGCGAGGAAAGCGCCATTACAGTAAAAAAGAAAAGCATCCAGAAAAACAACAATTATCCGGTTTTTTTTAAACCCGAAACGCTGACTCACGTTAGAAATGTAAATAACTCGTCCAGTTATCTTCCCGACATCTATCTCCAGCCATTTTTTTCCGAATCATGGAACAATCTTATTATCGTCGAGCAACAAGAAATAAAAAGCGGAAAATAAATAGTAAATTAAATTTCACTACAATGAAAAACCAGGTTTTTTACCTGGTTTTTTCTATTGTTGGTTTCGGACCTGGTGCTGCACGTTCTGATTCTGGTTATATGCCTCCTGCCGGGGATTTTCTTGCAGGTTTTGAAACTGTCCGTATGAGTTCTGAACCATATTTTGCTGTTGAAACTGCTGCTGTTGGTTGACCGGCAAACGCCGTCCGACTTTTTTTCTGGGAAAGCGAATAGTTAACAAACCGTTTCTTACACTGGCGGCAGCCTGATCGGAATCGGCTTCCAGAGGCAATGATAAAAAGCGGCTGTATCTTTTCACATTTTCTCTTTCCTGATAGAGAATACTGAGAGCTTCATGTTCAACTCCCAGGCTGATATCTCCATTCACAAATAGCATACTGTCTTTGACTTCAACATTTACAGACTTTTCTTCAACTCCCGGCATTTCAAGTATATAAATAACTTCATCTGAAGACTCCAGGACATCGACCTTGGGAACTAAATGGAAATTATCTGCCGGATTCCCCTGGAATCCTGTAGATAAGGGTTGAACCTGATAATACATTTATTTGTGCCTCCCTTTAAGTAAAGTGGGGAAAAGCAGGAAAGGAAAAATTAACCTCTGTTATTTATACTTTTACTCTCCGCCGGGCAACTAAATCAGACTTTGGCAAACGGCACTCCAGGGTACCGTTTGTATAGCTGACATCAAGATGTTCGGCCCGGATACTGGTCGGCAGAGCAACTGTACGGTGCAGACTGCTATAATTACCGCCCATCATGGATAAGGCGGATATACTTAAAGAATCGTCTGTAACCGTAATATAGATATTGTTGGGATCCACATTGGGGAGATCAGCTGTTACGATAACATCGTTATTAGTTTCTGCCAGTTCCACCCTTGGTTGGGCCAATCCGGCCGGAGCATTGATCCCGGTTGTCATTCCCATGGGATTATAAGCAAGCTGTTGTTGTCTCATAGGAAATGTTAACGGACTAAATTGCCCGCTCATGACGGGGTATGCAGATTGCCAGGCCGGATTGGAACTATAACCAAAAGCAACCGCTCCCTGAGGGCTAATACCTGTTTGCATATTGCCGGCACTGGAGATCATTGCATTAGCATAAGGGAACTGATAGGCCCAGGGAGAAATATTTGACGCCCCTGTTTGAAGGGGGATACTGTAGCCCTGGATTTGAGGAGAAATCTGGAAAGGCAAAAACGACTGAGAGGCAAAGTTTTGCTGCGGCATATAAGCGCTGCTTTGCCATGGATTCATTGTTGTTGTATACATATTCTGTCTCCTTTACTGGTGGTTCCTTTCCTGCAATCACCCTTTATACTTTTTCCAAGGCTGAACAAAATATTCAACAAAAAAGTAAAATCCAGGCCTGGCTTATATAAAAATATCCGAAAAAAAGGAAGGCAATAAAGAATTCCGCATCATTAACGTAAAAAGGAGCTTTTTTACCTGTGATAAAAAGGATTTTCTTCCTTTAGGTAGAATTAACCAGTACAGCAAATAATTACATTCTTCTAGATTATTAAGGAGAAAATAATGCATTTCTTATGGATCCTGAGAAGCACGGTAGAAATATTTTGTCTTTTAATTCTCGGCGCCTTAACTGTAAAAATTTCAATTCACATGGGAAAAGCTCTTCTTGCCGCATTTCTCTTAGGAAATTTTATAGTTATTATAAGAATGCTGCCTCTAAAATTCGGTATTCATACAATTATTTGCACGATTGCCATTCTGTTAATCTACCACGATATTTTCAAACTGCTCATCAGCCAGGCTACGCTGGCTACATTTTACCCTCTCATAACTCTCACAATTGTAGAGTTTGTTTATTTCAATTTGATCATCAATTTGTCTTTTGAGAAATATATTCAGCTCAATGAATGGGAAAGATTACTTTGCTCGCTGCCTCCGCTTCTTGTAGTATTAATTATTACCGGTCTAGCTTTTTTAATAACATCACGGAAATCAAATAACAAACTTCAAGGCACTTTCTTTAGCCGCAGGAGGTGCACTTGATGGATTCTTTCTCCGATTATGAAGGTCATTCGGGCACAACCGATTTTATCTCTATTGTAAGAATTTTTATTATACTATTTGTTACACTTATTATCATCAATTCTTTTTACTGGGATACTTCACACTATTACATCTGGTTTATCTTCTGTATCCCACTTATCCTCTACCTGATTCTCCTTTTCATAAGCAACTTTTTAGAAAAATTTATAAAATACCACCCCCTTATTCCGGAACACGCAGAGATGTTTATCTTCCAGGTTGTCACAATTTTGCTCGTTTATATAACAGGCGGGGTACAGAGTAATTTTAAAGTAATTTATCTTATACCGGTAGTTCTTTACAGCCTCCGCTTTGGGGCAAAGATCGGTTATATCAGTTCATTAATTAATACATACGCTGCTTTGAACTTATATTTTATTAAAGCAGAAGGATTTGCTTTTCTTGATGTAGATATTGTATTAATACTCTCGTTTTTTTTGTTTAGCTGGCTGATTGGAGATATGGTTGCAGCAGAACGGTCCGCCAGGAAACAACTTTCAGAACTGGCCAACCGGGACGAACTTACAGGCTTATATAACTATCGCTTTTTTCAGCGTTATCTGGTGGAAACAATTTCACGCTTTCAAAAACATGGTGAAGAAAAAATTGGCTTAATCATGTTGGATCTTGATAATTTCAACCTTTATAATGATATTTTCGGTTTTCTTTCCGGTGATGCAGTCTTAAAAAAAATTTCTGAAACAATTCAACGTTTTATGGAGGAAAACGATTTTGCCGCACGCTATGGGGGAGATACTTTTGTAATTCTCACCCCGGCAAGGGAACCTTCACAGGTTGTGGCAAAGGCTGAAAAAATAAGAAAGGCGATTGGAGCTTTCCAAAATGTTATTCCCGGTCATGGCCGCAGCGTTTCTGCTTCCCTTGGAATTGCCCTTTTCCCGGATCAGGCAGAAGACCCAAAGAGTCTGATCCAAAAAGCCAATGAAGCACTTTATCAAGTAAAAATAACCCGGGGCAACAGGGTGCAGCTTTATTATTCAATTTTTGACCGCATAAGCGGTGAAAAATTGAAAACTGAAAAAGATTTACTGGATGCTATTAAAACATTGATGGCCGTTATACATGCCAAAGATAAATTTACATATGGACACAGTGAAAGGGTCCTTGTCTATGCGCAATTGATCTGCCGGTCTTTACAATTATCGCAACGAGAACTGTCCCGGATTGAGTACGCTGCATTACTCCACGACATCGGCAAAATTGAAATAAATAAAGATATTCTGAATGAACCTTATCCATTGCCCCGTGAAAAATGGGAAATTTATAAACAGCATCCGATTT
>CAYQQF010000040.1:0-11365 GCA_964419485.1 uncultured Dethiobacter sp. | reverse complement strand
ACCGCTCAGATAGATAAAATAACTTACGGGAAACACGGAATCCTCAAGTTCAAGAAGCTTTTCAAAAGCAATGATCCCCTCTCCTTCTTTGATAACCCTCTCCTCATAGTAATCGGATTTTGTATCCTCATATCTTACCGTATATTCTTTCTTACCGTCACCGGCAAGTTCCACTTTTTTAATGAGCGCATTGATCAAGGTTTCTTCTCCCCCTTTATCAACCACGTTTTCCGACCAAAATGTTCCGGCAACAAGCGGCGTTTTTATCAGGGTAAGGCTTTCAAACTTTGAATCAAGCATTGCCTTTTCAACCTTTCTCTGCCTCAGCTTATTGCCTTCCAGGATATATTCCAGTCTTATATTTCTGTCAACGGCGCTTTCCCCTCCGGAAGGGTCATAGACTTCACCGCTAATGGAATACACCCTTTTCTGAGGTTCATCGGTTATTTTATCAAGCTTCATCCGGTGTCCATACTCGGCAAACCCATCGTATAACCAGCCGTAACCCTCGTTTTCCGGCAGGAGATCAGCGAGCAGTTCTTTTTCATATTTGGGATCATTGATTCCGGCAACAGCGGTATAGACGTTCCAGCCCACATCTTTGCCCAAAAGTTCGGCAACGGCGCGGATGGGGACATACGTTGTTCCATTGTATAAAAAATTATCCGCGTCAACCCGTCTGGAGTTGACTTCAAGGGTGACCTTATTCCTGTAAACTGTAATCAACTCACCGGTATCAGCTCCAAAGGACAGACTGAAAGCAAATATAACCAGCAGAACCGGTATAAAACCATAGATAACCATTCTTTTCAATAAACTCACTCCTCAGGTTTATCTTAATAATACTAGGGACGTTTAAGACAGATAATTTGTTGCCAGGAAATTTATTGCACTATCTTTTTTTAAAAAAAAGGCAGGCTTCCCTGTAGAGACCTGCTTATAAAGAACTAATATTTTAAAAGTAATATAACTCAATACCCTTATTCAGGACCACTTTACCAGGAAGTATTTTCTCTTGCCCCGGCGGATAATTGTATATTTATCGAATAACCTGTCTTTCGAAACAAGTAGTCGCTGCAGATCGGTCATGGACTCCCCGTTGAGAGATATGGCCCGATTTTGGAGATCTTCCCGGGCCTGTCGTTTTGAAGATGAAGCGCCGGTTTGTACAAGCAGGTCCACAATGCCGATTTCTTTCTCCTTTGGTATGTTCACTGAGGGAACATCTGCCAGCCCTGCTTCAATTTCATCCTCTTCCAAATCTTTAATACTGCCGTAAAACAAGGCATGTGAAATCTTTTCGACCTTAGCCATGGCCTCGCCGCCGTGGACCAGGGTGGTCGCTTCTTTAGCCAGGACTCGCTGAGACTCCCTTTTACCGGGATTATTTTTAACCTCTTCTTCCAGGTTGAGAATTTCGTCCCTGCTCAGAAATGTAAAATATTTTAGAAAACGAATGACATCAGTATCGTCTGTGTTGATCCAGAACTGATAAAACTGGTACGGCGTCGTTTTATCAGCGTCCAGCCAGATAGTCCCGGATTCCGTTTTGCCGAATTTATTCCCGTCTGCTTTGGTGACCAGGGGAAAAGTCAGGCCATAAGCCTTGCCGCTGTCGATTCTTCGTATCAGCTCAATCCCGGCGGTAATATTGCCCCACTGGTCGCTTCCGCCTGCCTGCATCTCACAGCCATAATCCTGGAATAACCGTAAAAAATCATAAGACTGCAGGATCATGTAGGTAAATTCGGTAAAAGAAATACCGGCTGCCATCCTGGCTTTAACTGATTCTTTGGAAAGCATGTAACTGACTGAAAAATGCTTGCCTATATCACGTAAAAATTTAATTACCTCAAAATTACCGAGCCACTGATAGTTATTTACCATCCTGGCCGGGTTGACCGGGGTATCAAAATCCAGAAAGCGTTCCAGCTGAAGGCGAATTTTTCCTGTCCATTCTTCAATTATTTCTTCCGGGTTCAGTCCTCTTTCGGAAGACTTGCCGCTTGGATCCCCGATCATTCCGGTCCCACCGCCAACCAGTGCGATCGGGTTATGCCCGGCCAGCTGAAAACGCCGCAGCCCAAGAATGGGAAGAAGACTTCCTACATGCAGGCTGTCTGCGGTCGGATCAAAACCAATATAAAGGGTGATCGGTGCTGTATTTAACCTTGCCCGGAGTTCCTCCCCGGTCGCTTGAAAAATTAGCTCCCGGAATTCCAGATCCTGAATAATATCCATATTTTCAATCTCCTTTATTTTTTCCCAAACCCTTAAGTTTTAGTTTTCTCGAGATAATTCCGCCAATTCTTCCCGTTTCTCTGGAACTTAAACTTCCCCAGCCCTTTGCACGGATATCATCCAGGAGTCCCAGTTCCGAAGCAATTTCCTCTTTCAGCTTTTGCCTGCCCGGCCTTGAGTCAACCTTTTTTTTCGTCTTTTTTTTACTGCTCTTGCTCATAAAAAACCCGCTTCCCCCGGAAAGATTACCGGTAATATTCTTTAATATTCTTACCGGGAGAACAGGCCATTATGCAAGAGTTGCCAGGGCAATTTTCCCCTTGTTTGCAGCGGTTGCCTCTCCGACTACCGCTGAGCAGAGCAGACCCTTTTGGCGAAGCAGTTTCAGGGTTTCTTCCGATTTCTCTCCGGGTACAGCCATTAAAAGACCGCCGGATGTTTGCGGGTCACAGAAAATATCCAGCAGCAACGGATCGATTTTTCCCTGCTGGAGCAAATTCGGCAGCAGATATTCACGGTTTATTATCGCTCCTCCCGGTGCAAGACCCTGTCCCGCCAGATCAACGGTACCTTCAATAACAGGGATGGACTCCGGGAAAAAGACAACCCCGCATTCGCTTTCCCGGAGCATTTCATAGGTATGGCCCAGCAGCCCAAAACCGGTTATGTCCGTACAGGTTTTGATTCCTATTTCCCGGGCTACCTCGGCAGCCTCTTTGTTCAGTGTTGTCATCCAGTAAACGGCCTCCTCCAGGACGGAGGCGGGAACCATATCTCCCTTAAGAGCCGTAGTAATAATGCCTGTTCCCAGAGGTTTGGTCAGGATTAAGTGGTCGCCTGGTTTGAGGCCGCCTTTGGTCAGTATTTCCTCCGGGTGGACGATCCCTGTAACAGTAAGGCCGTATTTAGGCTCATTGTCATTAATCGTATGCCCGCCGACAAGAAGGGCGCCCGCTTCAGCAACTTTGAGAGCCCCGCCTTGCAAGATTTTCACAAGAGTATTCGTCCCCAGAAGCTTGCAGGGAAAACAGACAATATTCATGGCTGTCAGAGGCCGGCCACCCATGGCATAAACATCGCTCAGCGCATTGGCAGCAGCAATTTGTCCGTAATAATAGGGATCATCAACTACAGGCGGGAAAAAATCAACAGTCTGTATCAGTGCCAGTTCTTTATTAAGACGATAAACAGCAGCGTCATCAGGCATCTCTGTGCCGACCAACAGATTCTCGTCTGTCTGAACCGGCAAAAACGACATAATCTCGGCCAGGTCCCCCGGCCCAAGTTTAGCCGCTCAACCGGCACTGGAAGACATTTGTGTCAGCCGAATCCTTTTTTCCACGTTCGTATATTCTCCTTTCCCGGGTCTCCCGGGGATAGTCTTACTGGCAAATAACAGGAACAGAAACCCGAAGCCGGGCAAACTAAAAAATAGACCCGGCCGGATAACCTTTGTACAGTTATCTTAGCACAGGCCTGACCTGCAGGCAAGAAACCGGCTGTATTATTTGTTATTTTATTTTTCTTTTTCGATAACGCTCAAACCGTCGACCAGCAGTGGCAGTATCTCTTCTGCCTTTCCTTCTAAGAAAATATCTGTTACTGAATCAGTCAGTACGGTTGATTCAGAGTTAATTTCAATAATAAAAGCTCCATTTCTTTTAGACAGAAACGGAAGACCGGCAGCCGGCTCCACCAAACCTGAAGTTCCGACAACAAGCATCACCCCGCATTGCTGAACATCAACCTGCGCCTGCAATAGAGCTGCCGGTGGAATGGATTCACCAAAAAATACGGCATCCGGTTTCAACAGGCCGCCGCAGGAAGGACAAAAAGGCGGCAGGGAGTCAAGGAAAATCTCTGAGGATGGATAAAGCGTCCTGCATTCCATACACACCAGGCGGCGCGTGTTGCCATGAAACTCAATTACCACTTTATTCCCGGCCACCTGGTGTAAACCGTCCACATTCTGCGTAATAATACTGTGCAGAAAACCCATGGATTCCATTTTAGCAAGGGAAAAATGGGCCGCATTGGGAAGTGCTTTTTCAACCACATCTTGAATCTCCTTCAGCACAGTCCACGACTCAGCAGGGTGCTCCAGGAAGCGGGTGATACTGGCTACTTCTTCCGGATCGTACTTTTCCCAAAGCCCTCCTTTTCCCCGAAAAGGCATAATGCCGCTTGCTACCGAAATACCGGCTCCTGTCAAAGCAGATACTTTTTTTACAGAAACGATTCTTTTAACAGCCTCTTTTAGGTTTTGTTCCTGTTTACTGTGCCCCTCCATCTTTAGAAATCTTCCCTCCAATTCAGGGCTTGTTTGCTCTTTTGCGAATCGAAAAACGATGTCAGGCACTCGAGATCCACTCCTTCGGCCCCTCCCCAGAGGCGTTCCAGGTTATAAAACAAGCGCTCTTCAGGAAGAAAAATATGAATAATCAACTCTCCAAAATCCAGCAGGATCCAATCGCCATCCTGGTAACCTTCCAAACGTAGCAGGGGATGCCTGTCATCCGAAAGGTTTTCTTTAAGATAATCGCAAAGAGCCCGGGTTTGAATCCTGGATGTACCGCTGCAGATCAGAAAATAATCAGCAATAAGAGTAATATGGCTCATCTCCAGGAGAACAATTTCCCGGGCTTTCTTCTCTCTTAACAGGCGCACTGCTTCCAAAGCAAACTCCTTTGTCGATAAAACCAAACATACCCCTCCCGTTTAAATTAAAGAGAAAAATCTTTTCCAACGATAACAGTCACCATAACCGGATAATCCGGGACCGGCTCTTTAATAAGATCAACCACGCTGACCACCTCGGCAACCTGTTTCGCGGCACTGACGTCCTCCAGGCGGGAAATGATCCGGGTGTGAGGATAATCAAAGTGATCGGCATTACCAATATTCTCATCCTTAATCTTGAAACCTTCGCTGCGAAGCTTATCAGCCATTTTTCCCGCGATACCCTGAGTGCCGCAGCCGTTCAAAATCTCAATGGTAATTAAAGCGCGGGGAAGGATAAAATCTTCTCCCAGGTTTTCCATCAAAAAGGCCATCTGGCTTTGATCAGGCTCAAAAAATGGCTCCCCGTTTATTTCCCGCGAAACTCCGGGCAACTGGACTACGAAAGTATTGGGCTCAAAAAGAGGTTTTAGCCGCTCGTAAATTTTTTGCAGTTCTTTCCAGGAAAGATCGGTATCCAGATAAGGAGAAACTTTTTTTAAGAGGCGGGGGGTAACCCAAAGCCCCCTTTTTTCACCGGAAAAGTCAACCAAACTTTGCAGGGATCGTGATCGCCGCAAAGCCCGGCTAAGGGCGTCCTCTCCGCTTTCACCCCTTAAAAAATAGTCCAGATAATCATCTCCTTTTAAAACATAACCTTTATAAGAGATACCTCCCCTGTCATCGATCAAAACGGGTATTCCGCTATATCGAATCTCCAGAAAATGATGGATAGGAACACCCAGAAAAGAGGAAAGCTGGTTGACAAGCATCTCTGCCCCGCCGGACTGATAAAAAGTGCCCGGGGTATAATAAGAGGACAGATTTTTTTCAGTCGAGAGCTCGTCTGCAGGAACATCTTCCGTATCGTTCTGCTCATCAACGCGGTAAAAAAGTGAGTTTCCGGGAATAAAAAAAATATGTGGAGGTTCAGACGATGAAACAAAGTTTAGAAAAAAAATTTCATCAATAAATAGTTCGCCTTCTGTTTCGACAAGGCCGTAGAGAAGGTAATTAATCCCTTCTGCTTGTGGGTTTTTCCTTAAAGCCTTTGCCCAGGCGTTTTTATTCTGCAAGGCCTGAAAAGAGTTAAGGGAACGCATCCCCAAAATTACGGCAGCAAGGAAAAAGACCAGTGCGATGAGGAAAAAAAGCCTTTTTTTCTGCGGGATTATTTTTTTGGGTTTCTGTCGCCCCTTTGCTTTATAAAACTTCATGACCCAGCAACTCCCGACCTGTTTTTCTCAACTTAAAAATCAGCCAATTACGAAACAAAATAGAATCCGGATGAAGAATACCCTGCCTTTCCAGCACATATTTGATAGTTGAATCTACTGCACTGAGCAGGGCTTTATGCAGGTCTTGAAAAGCAAGCTCCCGAATTTTGCCGACACCGGGACAACTTCTCCCAGGCTCTATATAATCTGCCAAATAAATAATCGCCGCCAGATTGCTCATACCCACAGCACCTGTAGTGTGTGTTTTTACAGCATGCAAAATTTCCGGGTCATCAATTCCCCATTCATGTTCCAGCAGCCAGGAACCTACCGGCGCATGGAGCAAAGACGGTTCTTGCAGAGAAATCTCATCGACAATATTATTGTCAATAGCGATCTGCAGCAACTCGCTGTAGGAATATATTTTTCCATAATCGTGCAATATTGCTGTCAGAGCCGTCTTTCCCTCATCTTCTCCATAAACAATTGCCAACCGGCGCGCCATAGCTTCAACACCCAGGGAATGAGCAAGCAGCCTTCCGGTAAATTTCTTTGTTATTTTTTTTTGTATAGCTTCAATATCCATTTCATATTTTAGTTTGACAAAAAATAAAACATTCCTTCAAGTTTAATAAAAAAAAAGGCAACCGCAGTTGCCTTTTTTTGTTATTCTCTTGGTTTTGCCTCATTTACCACCAGGCGGCGTCCATCGACCTCCGCACCGTTCATCTTTTCTATCATTGTTTCAAAATCTTCTTCATTTACCTCTACAAACCCATATCCTCTGGAACGGCCGGTTGCTCTCTCTGTGATAATACGGCAGCCAATTACTTCTCCATATTGTGCAAACGTGTTCCTCAGTTCATCTTCTGTTGTTCCCCAGGAGATATTCCCGACATAAAGAGTTTTAACCAAAATTGTCACCTCGCTTCCCGGCATTACGGATTCTTCTGCGCATATTATGTGGTGTAAAAAGCTAGTTTATGCGATCTCACCCCCTGAAAATGCCGGCGGGCAACATGGAGAAGGAACTGCAAATCTTCATGAAATACCACATCGGCCCTTAACACCCTAGTACAACAAAACCACGGGCATCATTCATTTGCCTAAAAAAACAAAAACACTAAAAACCCCACTCTTACCCTTTATTACCATATACTTTTGCAATATCATATCATTATGATTACGTGAAGTCAAGCAGTTAGCGCACATAAAGCCCGTTTTTGTAGATATACTGTTCAACTGCTTCAGGAGTTAAATAGCGAATGGTTTTCCCTTCAGCAACCCTCCTGCGTAGAAATGTCGAAGAAATAGCCATAGCCGGTATCTCAAGCAGGTGAACGCTCTTAATTACTTCCGGAAAAGCATCGCCCAAAATAACTTTCAGTTTGCTGAAAGAATAACCAGGACGTGAGGCGGCAATAAACTCGCAAGACTTAAGCAACAGATCATAATCTTTCCAGGTCGTGATGTCTAAAATTGCATCGGCACCTGTAATAAAATACAGCGTTACTTTTGATTTATAAAGTCTGGTAAAATGGCGGACTGTATCAATGGTATATGTGGTCTCACGGCTGTCTATCTCCATGCGGGAGACAGTAAAGAAAGGATTATCCACCACAGCCAGGAGAGTCATCACATAGCGATGTTCAGCATCGCTGATCCTAGTCCTGTCCTTATGCGGAGGGTTTCCGGTAGGCATAAAAACAACGTGGTCCAGTTTAAATTGCTGACGTGCTTCCTCCGCGGTCACAAGGTGACCAATATGTACAGGATCAAAGGTGCCGCCCATGATGCCGATAGAAAGATTACCGTTGTCTTTGGGAAGTAAAAAGCTCATCAATATTTGTCCTTATTACAGTTTTAGTAAAACATCAGGAAGAATACAAAAACTCCAGGTCACCGATCTTAACCGTATCGCCTTCCTGGATACCTGCTTTAAGCAGCTCATTTTCCACCCCCAGGCGCTGCATAAGATCCTGGAAACGGCGCAGTCCCTCTTCATTGTGCAGATCTGCTCTTGACACTGCTTTTTCCACTTCATCACCCTGAACGATAAAAATCTCCCCATCCCTGCGCACCGAGAGCTCTGTTCCCTGGAGAGGAGGCAGATAAAACACCTCCGTATCCGCGTCTTCCTCTTCCACATCTGGCTGAACTTTTTTCAGCATCCTGTATAGCGCCTCCAGCAGACTTTTAATACCCTCTCCCGTAACTGCAGAAATAGGAAATATATCCTCTTTAAAAACTTCACGAAAACGCTGTAAATTTTCGGCTGCTCCGGGCAAATCCATTTTATTGGCAGCGATGATGACCGGCTTCTTAGCCAGTTCTTCATGGTAACGTGCCAATTCCTCTTTTAATTGCAGGTAATCGTCAAGAGGCTCCCTGTTTTCCGCGGCCGCCATATCTAGAAGATACAATAAAAGCCTGCTTCTCTCAATATGCTTCAAAAACCGGTGACCCAGGCCTGCTCCCCTGTGGGCCCCTTCAATAATCCCCGGCAGATCCGCCATAACAAAAGAGCGGCCTTCTCCCAGATAAACGACGCCCAGTTGCGGGACAAGGGTTGTAAAAGGATAACCGGCGATCTTGGGTTTGGCTGCAGAAACATGAGCTAAAAAAGTTGATTTCCCTGCATTGGGAAAACCGACAAGGCCCACATCGGCAAGCAGTTTCAACTCCAGGAGCAGCGTCCGTTCTTCACCGGGTTCTCCTTTTTCTGCAAAACTGGGAGCACGATACCTTGAAGTTGCAAAACAGGTATTCCCCCGTCCGCCTCTACCGCCCCGGGCCACAATTGCCTTGGCACCATTTTTGAGCAACTCGCCAAGCTGGACACCGTCTTCATCTTTAATTACCGTTCCCACAGGTACTTCCACTTCCAGGGGCCGGGCTTTACTACCGTTTTTGTTGCTCCCCTGTCCATGTCCGCCGCTCGACGCCCTTAAATGAGGACGGTAGCTGAGATGAATTAGCGTATTCCTGTGAAGCGATGCAACAAGAATGACGTCTCCCCCGTCTCCTCCGTTGCCTCCATCGGGCCCGCCGCGGGGCACATATTTTTCTCTGCGGAACGACGCGGCACCGTTTCCGCCGCGTCCGCCCCGGACAAATATTTTGACCTGATCAATAAAAGAAGACAAAATATCACACTCGATTTTAAAAAAAATCCCGGGTTTCCCCGGGTTCTAAGTCAATGGATAGACACTGACTTGTTTTTTCGTTTTTCCCATTCGTTCAAAAGCAACAGTACCTGCAGTAAGAGCAAAGAGTGTATCGTCTTTCCCCCGACCAACATTAAGCCCTGGATGCACTCTGGTACCGCGCTGGCGAACAATAATGCTTCCCGGGGAAACAAGTTGTCCTCCGTACTTTTTAACTCCCAATTTTTTGGGATTACTATCCCGGCCATTCCTTGAACTGCCGACTCCTTTTTTATGAGCAAATAGTTGCAAATCAATTTTACGCATTTTCGTTAGACCTTTTTCCATAAAGAAAACAGGTCTGCACCTCCTTTCACATTTTTCTATCTACTATCTCCTGCAATGAAATATACTTGGGATAAGACCTGACAATTTCCCTCAGGCCCACAAGCATCGACTCAAAAAGAAGGAAAAAACCCTCCTTTTTAGCCTCATCCAGCTGGGCAGGCCTGGAAACACAAAAAAAACCTTTTTTTATCTTTACCGGAGGATAAATATCCAGCAAATCCTCCATGGCATAAACCATAGTCTGAGCAAGAACTGAAACCGAAGCACAAACAATATCAGTTCCCCGGGGAGCAAAAAGCGCATGCCCCCGAATCTCCGCCAAGGCAGGATTATTATTCCTGTCCCGCTTAACCTTCACACGAATCATTAGCTTTTTTCAGCTTCGATTTTTTCAATTTTGACAAGCGTATAAGGCTGCCGGTGCCCCTGTTTCCTGCGGTAATTCTTTTTAGGCTTATATTTGAAAACAATAATTTTCTTCCCTTTTCCATGAGAGAGCACCTTTGCGGAAATCCTGGCCCCTTCCAGGTAGGGAGCACCTACGCTTAAATCATCCTCGTTTTGAATAACAAGCACTTTTTCAAAAACTACCTCGGAACCCGCGTCTTCGGGCAACTTTTCCACCATACAGCTATCGCCCTCGGAAACTTTAAATTGTTTCCCCCCGGTTTCAAATATCGCGTACATTTGCTTCTCCTCTTTTACCATAGACTCGCCAGGAAAGGGCACCTTTTAGCATTTTTACACTTAAAGGATTTAAGAAACCCTGCCCATGCGGTTAAAGACACTTAATTATTTTAGCACAGGAGAAAATCGTTGTCAACTAAAACGATTTTTCATTAATTTTCCAAATTGTTCCATGCAAATGCGATTATATCAATTATATAATAATAAACGCAAACTTCTTCCATATCATCTTCGTTTAGATTTAACTTCGCAATGTACACCGCTATCCGAATTTATTGTTCTCATACAACTGTTATCCAATATACACTTTGACTTGCTGTAATCCCCGGACTTCCAGCGGTTGATTAAATCAGGTTCTCTGATAAACGGGCGACTCATGGAAATATACTCCGTAACTTTGTCTTCAACCAAACGGTCAGCTACTGAAAAAGAGCGTATGCCGCCCACCAGTATTAGCGGGATTTTGATATCTTTGAAACGGCGGGCCTCCTCACTGAAATATGCCTCATCTGCTTCAGTTTTTATTCCCGTCCAGCTCGGAGAAAATTTTCTGTTGGTAATTAGACCACCGCTCAATTCAATTGCATCCAGCCCTTGAGCGGCAAGCTTGCGAGCAACCTGAAGTGACTCATCTACAGTTAGGCCATCATCGGCAAAATCTCTGCAGTTAAGTTTCATCAATACCGGATAACCTTCTCCCACAGTTTCCCTGATAGCTTTGTAAACTTCCATATGAATGCGGGACCTGTTTTCGATACTCCCCCCGTATGAATCCAGACGCCGGTTAAATACCGGAGAAAGGAACTGGCTAAGCAAATAGCCGTGAGCCGAGTGTATTTGAACTCCATCGAATCCGGCCGCCTTAGCCCTTCCTGCCCCCTCAGCAAAAGCAGCAACAAGTTCTTGTATATCTCCATCTGTTATTTCATGGTATGCTTTACCCGGAACAGCCGAAACAACCAGCGGCGTCTGGCCTTTCATTTTATTGATGGAAAATCTGCCGGCATG
>CAYQQF010000039.1:0-11473 GCA_964419485.1 uncultured Dethiobacter sp. | reverse complement strand
TCGCTCAACCTGCCAGGCAAAGATAGCGGAGCCTGAGGAAAGCCCTATCCCCGAACACCAACCGATATTAACAGGCTCCCCGTTTTTCCCGGGGAGCCTGGCTTTTTTTACTTGTCTTTCTCCTCTTTTGCCGCTTTGACGGCAGCAATAATCTTTTCGCTCTCCTGGAAGGGAACTTCCTCGTAATGAGAGAATTTCATCTTGAAGACTCCTCTTCCCTGGGTCATAGAGCGCAATTCAATAGAATAAGTGAACATTTCCGCCAGGGGCGCCTGAACCTTGATGGTCTGCTGCCCTTCTCCGGGGATCATTCCCTGGATGCGGCCTCTTCTGCTGTTCATGTCTCCCATAATATCGCCCATGAAATTCTCTGGAATGGTAATCTCTACATCCATGATTGGTTCAAGAAGTACCGGCTCCGCCTTTTCCATCGCCCCCCTAAAAGCCATGGCTGCAGCAATTTTAAAAGCCATTTCAGAAGAGTCTACGGTATGGTAGGAACCGTCGTACAAAGCCACTTTAACATCAACAACAGGATACCCGGCCAGGATACCTTCTTCCATGGCTTCCACGACCCCTTTTTCAACAGCGGGTATATACTGACGGGGAACAACTCCCCCGACAATTTTATCGTCGAAAACAAAGCCCTCGCCCCTGGGCATGCTGTTCAATTCCAGAAATACATGGCCGTATTGCCCGCGGCCGCCGCTTTGTTTTTTATATTTACCCTCTTTCTTAAAGCTGCCGCGAATAGTCTCTTTATAGGGGACCTTGGGTGTGCTTAAATTCACTTCCACTCCGTACCTCTGTGCCAGACGGTCAACAATAACATCCAGATGAGTATCGCCCATACCGGAAATAACAATCTGTTTCGTTTCCGTATTGCGTTCCACACGAAAAGTAGGATCCTCTTCCAGGAACCTGGACAGACCAGCACCGACCTTGTCTTCATCCCCTTTGGATTTTGGCTCAATGGCAAAAGAAATAACCGGTTCAGGGAAGTCCAAAGATGGGAAAATAATCGGAGCTGCTTTATCACAAAGGCTATCTCCTGTTGTTGTCACATTTAGTTTGACCAGCGCCCCGATATCGCCGCTAACAATTTCCGCTGTTTGAATCTGGGTTTTACCCCTCATAAAAAAGATATTACCCAGCCTTTCGGCTTTCTCCTTGCCGGCATTATAAATCTGCGAGTCGGCTTTTAGCGTGCCGGAATAAACCCGCACATAATTAACCCTTCCCACGTAAGGGTCTGCCAGGGTTTTAAAAACAAGGGCTGAAAAAGGTTCGTCCGGAGATGCTTTGCGAGTAGCCTCCTCATCTTTTCCGGGAATCTTCCCGGAGACAGCGGGACGGTCTGCCGGAGAAGGCAGGGCCCCGGCGATCAGGTCAAGAAGCGGCTGCATCCCCAAATTTTTCGTCGCAGCCCCGCAGAGAACAGGAATAATCTTTCCTTCCAGGGTCCCGATACGCAGCGCTGTAAGGATCTCTCCCTCTTCCAGGGATTCTTCTTCCAGATATTTCTCCATAAGGTTATCATCCGCTTCAGCGGCAGCCTCGATAACTTTTTCGCGCAGTTCTTCCACCTTTTCCAGGAGGTCTGACGGAATTTCGTCTTCACGAATTTTAAGACCGGACTCGTCCTCATAAAGAAGCGCTTTCATTTTAACGAGATCCACCACTCCCCTGAAGGAATCTTCTTTTCCTATGGGGAACTGCAACGGAAAGACTTTGACTCCAAAGTGACTGCGCAACTTTTCCAGGGTTCCTTCAAAGTTGGCATTTTCCCGGTTTAACTTGTTAACAAAAACCAGACGGGGCAGCTGATATTCATCGGCGCACTTCCATACTTTTTCCGTGCCTACTTCCACTCCGGAAACACCGCACACCACTACAACGGCACTATCAGCGACACGAAGCGCTGACTGGACATCAGCAAAAAAATCGAAAAAACCGGGAGTATCCAAAAGGTTAATTTTAATTCCGTTCCATTCAAGGGGAGCAAGAGCTGTCCCGATCGTAACTTGCCGCTTAATCTCATCAGGTTCAAAATCGGTGACAGTATTGCCGGCTTCAATCTTTCCCAGCCTGTTTACTGCACCTGAAGTATAAAGCAACGCCTCCGAAAGAGAAGTTTTCCCCGCACCACCATGCGAGATAAGGGCTACATTGCGAATCTGCTCAGTACTGTAATTTTTCATATTTTCGCTGTCTCCTGATTCCTTTCAAAATCTTGTTTTAAATTCCTGTCCGGAATCAGGCATACCTCCTCTCTAGTTTAAGCATTATAAGCGCAGAGTAATAAGCCATTACTTTTTTGCTTTTTCTCTGATGTAATTTATTAGCCCTCCCGCAGCCATAATCTCCTGCATAAAAGGAGGAAAAGAAACCGCTTTAAATTTTCGCCTGCCGGCAAGTTCAGTAATTTCTCCCTCAGCCAGATCAATTTCCACCTGGTTTCCTTCCTGCAAGGCAGCAGAAGCATCCGGAGATTCCAGGATAGGAAGACCGATGTTAATGGCATTACGGTAAAAAATGCGGGCAAAACTTTCGGCGATAACGCAGGCAATCCCCGCTTCCTTCAAAGCCAGCGGAGCATGTTCCCTGGAACTCCCGCAGCCAAAATTTTTTCCGGCAACAATAATATCTCCAGAAGATACTTTGCGGGGGAAATCCGGATCGGCATCTTCCATACAATGCCGGGCCAGCTCCGCAGGATCGGAAGTATTCAGATAACGGGCCGGTATAATAGCATCTGTATCTATATCATTCCCGAAGGTCCATACTTTTCCTCTCAAGAGGCTCACTTTATTCAACCCCCTTTATTTCTCCCGGGTGAACAATGCACCCGGCCACAGCCGATGCGGCGGCCACAGCAGGCCCCGCAAGATAAATTTTACTCCTTGTATCGCCCATTCTACCGACAAAATTACGATTTGTTGTCGCCAGGGCCGTCTCTCCCGCGGCCAGAATACCCATATGCCCCCCCAGACAGGGACCACAAGTGGGCGTGCTTACTGCCGCTTCCGCTTCGGTAAAAATTTCTAATAATCCTTCGCGCATAGCCTGCAGATAAATTGCCTGGGTTGCAGGGATAACAATCAGCCTTACATGAGGATGCACCTTTTTGCCTTTTAAGATACCGGCGGCCATTCGCAAATCGTCGATTCTTCCGTTGGTACAGGAACCAATGACCACCTGGTCCAGGCGTATCCCGGCAACTTCGGATACAGAGCGTGCATTGGCCGGGCTTGAGGGAAGAGACACCTGTGGCTCCAGATCATCCACATTCCATTCATACTCCTCCAAAACAGGGGCGTCTTCATCGCCCAGAATAACTTCATATGGTCGACAGGCACGCTCCTTAAGATATTCTTCCGTTATTTTATCCGGGGGTATCAGCCCGGCCTTGGCTCCGGCCTCAATGGCCATATTGGAAATGGTTAAACGCCCGTCCATCGGCAGTTCTTCAATCACCGGACCGGTAAATTCCAGTGCGCAATAACGTGCTCCATCTACCCCAAGGCGGCCGATGGTAAATAAAATAAGGTCTTTTCCCCCAACCCATGGTGCCGGTCGTCCCTTAAAAACGATACGGATAGTGGGAGGAACTTTGAACCATAGTTCACCTGTAGCCATAACGGCAGCCAGATCGGTGCTGCCGACACCGGTGGCAAAAGCTCCCAGAGCGCCATAGGTGCATGTATGGGAATCCGCCCCGATAATTACTTCTCCAGGCAAGACCAGGCCGAGCTCCGGAAGAAGGGCATGTTCAACGCCCATCCGTCCCACTTCATAAAAGTGGACGATCTCCTGTTCACGGACAAAACGGCGTATCACACCCACCTGCTCGGCTGATTGAATGTCTTTATTGGGGGTAAAATGATCCGGTATAAGAGCGATCCTTTCCCGGTCAAAAACACGGTCCACACCTATTTTTTTAAATTCCCTGATTGCAACAGGGGCAGTAATATCATTTCCCAGGGCCATATCAATACGTGCATTGATCAGATCGCCGGACGAAAGATGCTTTTTGCCGGCAGCCCTGGCGAGAATTTTTTCCGCCATTGTTTGCCCCATTCCAGAAAGCCTCCTCTTTAGTCAAAGGTATATTTTGAAATAGAATAATTGCGTATTTTTAATTCTACTATAAATTAAAATCCCTGTATACTCTCTAACTTCTGGTTTCCCTTGTCAGTTTACTTCCCCTGTAAAGAGCAACTTTACCGGTACTGGCAATTTCCTTAATACCAAACTCCTGCATCATCAGTAAAAAGGCTTTCAATTTTTCGTTATCTCCGGTGACCTCAATAATCAAGGAATCAGGGGATACATCGATAATCCTCGCCCGGAATGTATTCACCATCTGCTGGATATCGCTTCGTTTTGCGGGATCCGCTTTTACTTTAACCAGCAAAAGCTCCCGGCCTACAGAGGGCTCATCGGTCAGGTCGCTGATTTTCAGCACATTCAGCTGCTTATTGAGCTGTTTAACTATTTGTTCAACAGTAAGGGGGTCTGCATCTACAGTCACCGTCATACGGGAAATTCCCGGCTCCATGGTCCTCCCGACGGCGATATTCTGAATATTATACCCCCTGCGGCTAAAAAGCCCGGATACCCGGGTCAGCACACCGGGTCGGTCTTCCACCAGGATGGCCAGAATTCTCTTCCCCATTATTCGTCACCCCCGATCATCTCTACAATGGAAGTATTGGGGGCAACCATGGGCAAAACATTTTCTTCCGGATCAACATGAAAATCCATCAGTACGGGACCCGGGGTATTAAAAGCTTTTTCAATCACCGGCCCCACTTCTTCCGCCTTCGTAGCCCGGTAACCTGTTGCTCCGTAAGCCTCTGCCAGGCGAACAAAATCCGGGCTTCCGGCCATGGAAGTCTGTGAATATCGCCCCTCATAGAACAACTTTTGCCATTGTCGCACCATTCCCAGGTACTGGTTATTAATAACAGCAATTTTGACAGGGATTTGATAATAAACCGCTGTAGCCAGTTCCTGTGAATTCATCTGAAAACTGCCATCCCCGGCGATACAAATAACAAGCTGATCGGGAGAGGCCACCTGAGCTCCAATAGCAGCAGGAAAACCGTAACCCATCGTTCCCAATCCTCCGGATGTGATCAGAGACCGGGGCTGTTTAAAATGAAAGTACTGGGCAGTCCACATCTGATGCTGTCCTACATCGGTTGTGACGATAGCATTTCCACCGGAAAGGCGATCCAGTTCTTCAATAACAAATTGGGGCTTGAGGCAATCTTTGTTCGTCTTTTTATAGCGCAGGGGATGTTGGGCTTTCCATTCCTGCATTTTACCGCACCATTTTTCCGTCTCACCGCTTTTTAAGCGTTTCAACATCTCCTTTAAAACCATACGGACATCTCCCACGATGGGAATATCTGCCACAACGTTTTTCCCAATCTCCGCAGGGTCAATATCAATATGAATAATTTGGGCGTGGGGCGCAAAATGTTCAATCTTTCCCGTAACACGGTCATCAAAACGGACTCCGATGGCTATGAGCAGATCTGACTCATTGATGGCATGGTTGGCCGCATAAGTCCCGTGCATCCCGGGCATCCCCAAAAAAAGTTCATAATCATAGGGTATACTTCCCATACCCGTCAAAGTCGTTGTCACAGGGATAGCGCCGCGCTTAGAAAGTTCGATTAACTCCTGGTGAGCTCCGGAGCTGATTACCCCTCCTCCTGCATAAATCAGGGGTTTACAGGCTTTTTCTATCAGGGATAGTGCCTTGGAGATCTGGCCGAAGTGGCCTTCATAGATAGGCCTGTAACCATAAATTTCCACATTCTGAGGATAGCGAAAATCACCCTCCTCTGCCTGAAGATCCTTGGGGAGATCAATGAGAACCGGCCCCTGACGTCCAGTGGTCGCGATAAAAAAAGCTTCCTTGAAAATAAGGGGAAGTTCTCCGATATCCTTAACCAGATAATTGTGTTTGGTAATCGGCAGGGTAATCCCCGTAATATCCGCTTCCTGAAATGCATCTGTACCAATAAGAGGTCTGGCAACCTGTCCGGTAATAATAACAAGCGGAATAGAGTCCATATACGCCGTGGCAATACCTGTCACCAGATTGGTAGCTCCGGGGCCGGATGTGGCAATGACTACCCCCGGTTTTCCGGAAGCCCTGGCATATCCGTCGGCTGCGTGTACGGCGCCCTGTTCATGGCGGCTGAGGATATGCCGCAAACCTTTTTTATATATTTCATCGTAAAGAGTTAAAACGGCCCCCCCGGGGAAACCAAAAACTATATCTACATTTTCGGCTTCCAGACAGGAGAGAACCATCTGGGCTCCAGTTAATTTCATCAGTTTATCTTCCCTCCTCTGCCGGTTTTTGCAGGATGGCTCCTTTCCCGGCGGAAGTAACGAGCCTGGCATAACGCGCCAGGTATCCTTTTTTAACTTTGGGTTCCGGCAATTGCAACTCGGCCTGACGCTTTTCCCATTCTTCGGAAGTAATACACAATTCAAGACGGTTTGCAGGAATATCTATCTCGATGGTATCTCCTTCACGTACCAATGCTATGGGACCTTTGTCCATGGCTTCCGGAGAGATATGCCCTATCGCCGCCCCCCTGGTGGCTCCGGAAAAACGACCGTCAGTAATAAGGGCTACTTCTTTATCCAATCCCATCCCTGCCACTGCCGCTGTAGGGGCGAGCATCTCCCGCATCCCCGGACCTCCTTTGGGCCCTTCGAAACGGATCACAATGACATCTCCGGGGTGGATTTCTCCTCCATGGATGGCTTTGACGGCGGCTTCTTCCTCATCGAAGACACGAGCTTTTAAAGAACGCTTCAGCATCTCGGGAGCTACAGCTCCCTGCTTTACTACCGCCCCACCGGGAGCCAGGTTGCCGAAAAGAATGGCCAGCCCGCCTTCCTTTTTATAAGGAGTGTCTAGAGAGCGAATAACCTGTCCGTCGGGATCGGGAGCAGATTTAAAACCTTCCTTAAGCTCCGCACCGGTTACAGTAATAAGTTCCCCGTCAATTAAACCGTTCCTGGCCAGCTCTTTCAGCACTACCTGAATACCTCCTGCTCTGTCCAGGTCTTCGATATGGTGAGAGCCCCCAGGACTCAGGGAACAGAGCTGGGAGGTATTTTTGCTGATCGCGTTGATCTCCTCCAAATCCCAGGCAATTTCCAGTTCGGCAGCAACGGCAGGAAGGTGCAGGACGGTGTTGGTGGAACAGCCCAGAGCCATATCTACCGCCAGAGCATTACGAAAAGCCTGAGGGGTCATAATAGCAGAAGCCCGCAGATCTTTTTCCCAAAGTTCGACAATTTTCATCCCCGCTTCTTTTGCCAGTCTGATGCGGCCGGCCATTACCGCGGGAATAGTCCCGTTTCCGGGAAGGGCCATACCTAAAGCTTCTGTCATGCAGTTCATAGAATTGGCGGTAAACATTCCCGAGCAGGATCCGCAGCTCGGGCAGGCAGAAAGCTCCAGTTGTCGCAAATCTTTCTCATCCATCTTTCCGGCTTTAACGGCCCCGACTGCTTCAAAAAGAGTGCTCAGGCTCACAGAACGTCCCTCAAATTGACCGGCCAGCATGGGCCCGCCGCTGATAAAAATGGAGGGAAGGTCGAGCCTCCCGGCAGCCATAAGCATCCCGGGGATAATTTTGTCGCAATTAGGAATAAAAACCAGGGCATCAAAACCGTGCGCCTGGACCATAGCTTCCACTGTATCAGCGATCAGTTCCCTGCTGGCCAGAGAATATTTCATCCCTGAATGTCCCATGGCAATACCGTCACAAATGCCTATGGTAGAAAATTCTATGGGGACTCCGCCTGCTGCATAGACTCCTGCTTTGACCGCTGCACAAATTTTATCCAGGTGTATATGCCCGGGAATAATTTCATTAAATGAATTCACAACGCCGATGAGCGGTTTTTCCAGTTCCAAGGGGTGATACCCCATAGCATAGAATAATGAGCGGTGAGGCGCTTTTTCCAGACCTTTTTTAACTATATCGCTGCGCATTTGCATTATCTCTCCTTATTATTATCTTAGGTAGTAATAATTCATAACTCCAGATTTGTTAACTTACTTTTGTTCCGTTATTTTGGGCATAAAGATGATACTTTTCCATAAGCATCCTGGTCACTTTCCCGGGTGTTCCCTCGCCGATAGAGCGTTTGTCTACGGAAATAACGGGAATCAGTTCCGCCGCGGTCCCGGTCAGGAAGCATTCGGCTGCCACATAGAGATCATGACGGGTAAACGGCAATTCCTTTACTGTAAGACCCATTTCCTGTGCCAGGTCCATAACTGTATTGCGTGTAATCCCTTCCAGTATGCCAACATATACCGGGGGAGTAATCAACCACCCTTTGTTATCAATAATAAAAATGTTGGAACCGGAACCTTCCACCACATAACCCTGGGAATTCAGCATAATGGCTTCCATCGCTCCCGCCTGGGCAGCTTCAATTTTGACAAGAATATTATTCAGGTAATTCAGCGATTTAATCCTGGGTTCAAAGTTATCATTATTGCGTTGACGGGTAGCCGCCGTAATCACTTCCAGGCCGTTGTCATAATGCTCCTGTGGAAAAAGAGAAATATGGTCGGCTATAATAACAACTGTTGCTCCAGAGCATTTTTTGGGGTCCAGCCCCAGGTCTCCAATACCCCTGGAAACGACAATACGGATATAAGAATCATTAAGGTTGTTTCTGCGCAGTGTTTCCAGCGTTGCTTCCTCCATTTCATCAATAGAAAGAGGGATCTTCAGTAAAATATGGTGGGCGGATTCGTACAGTCTTTCCAGGTGTTCCCGCAGTTTAAAAACTTTCCCGTTATAAGCACGAATCCCTTCAAAAACCCCGTCGCCATATAAAAAACCATGATCGAATACGGATATCTTTGCTTCTTCTTTAGTAAAAAAACTCCCATTTAGATATATCTGCAAACTCATCCCCGACCTGTTTCCCCAAAACAGGGAAAGCAGGCCTTCACCTCCCTTTAAAATTTTCCATCATTCTATTAAATTTATAAAAAAAATCCTTCATCCTTTTGCTAGGGACGAAGGAGCCAAATCTCCGCGGTACCACCCTTTTTGCCCGAATAAACGGGCCTCCTCACTACATTCATTATCGTTAACGGGTTTACCGTCCAACCCTAGTAAAGCAGGAACAGCAAGAACAGAAAAAATGCCTTTTTCAGAACTTTTGCAGAGCTAAGCTTCCTCTCTTACAAAAGCGATCTAAACCCTCAATTGTCCTCAAAAACCTGCTCTTTCAGGGAGGAACTCCAGGGTGACGAGAAAGACTTCTTCCCACTGCCTTTACAGCAACCGGCAGCTCTCTGAAGGGCAAGAAACGGCCTCTCCATATCCCCATCATCGTCTCTTCGTATATAATTGCTACTTATTATATATGCAGCAAAACATTCTTGTCAATGAAAAAATCTCTTATTTTACGCACTTGGATAGATAAAATATTTCCCATATTCCGAAGCAAAAAGCGTCTCATCCACAGTATAAATATTTTCTAAATGGAGCTCCTGGCCGTCTGCAGAGACAGGGCCCTTACTTCTGGCCTGGAAAAAAGCCAGTGCCTGCTGTGGAAAAAGGATATAAGAAAGAATATCCTCCTCTTTTTCCATATAGTCTCCCAATTCTTTCCTCGCTTTTTCCATTTGGGGCTCCAAAAGGTCTGCCGGTCTTCCTTTAAATGGTTCTTCACCTTTAAGCACTTTTTTTAACAGGTCCGGATCAACCTCTCCGGGTGGTTTGCCGTATAAACCTTTTAAGTAATTTTTTACCTCCGTCAGAGTAACCTTATATCGTTCTCCGGTAATAATATTCATTACGGCCTGAGTTCCCACAATCTGGCTGGAGGGAGTCACAAGAGGCGGGTAACCCAGTTCACGGCGGACACGCGGAACCTCTTCCAAAACCTGGCCCATTAAGTGTGAAGCATTCTGTGAAGCTAATTGAGAGGCCAGATTCGAGATCATACCGCCAGGGATCTGGTAATTAAGCACTGCCGTGTCAACCCCTACATCCAGCGGAACCTCGTAATTTCCTCTGATCTTCTTGAAATACTCACCAATACGGGCAATCCGTTCCAGATCAAGCCCGGTGTCATATGATGTCCCGCGCAGAGCAGCTACAATAGTATCCGTTGGCGGCTGTGAGGAACCCTGTGATAAACTTGAGGTAGCCGTATCTACCACATCACAGCCGGCTTCGATGGCCTTTAAATAAGACATCGTCGCCATACCGCTGGTAAAATGACAGTGCAGCTGAACAGGAATTTTTAAATTAGCTTTAAGTTTCCCTACCAGTTCATAAGCATCATAAGGAGCAATTAACCCGGCCATATCTTTGATACAAAGTGAATCCGCACCTTTATTCTCCATTTCTACGGCCAGATCAACAAAGTGATCGATATTGTGGAGAGGGCTGATTGTATAACTGATCGTCGCCTGAACATGACCTCCGGCTGCTTTCACAGCCTTCATAGCCCTTTCCATATTGCGAATATCATTAAGCGCATCAAAAATACGAATTATATCTATCCCATTTTTAACGGCAGCCCTGGCGAATGCATCCACCACATCGTCAGGATAATGGCGATACGCAACCAGATTCTGTCCGCGCAGAAGCATTTGCAGGCGTGTTTTTTTTACACGCTCCCTAATTTTTACCAGCCTTTCCCAGGGGTCTTCGTTCAGATAGCGCAGGCACGTGTCAAAGGTAGCGCCGCCCCATACTTCCAGAGAATGATATCCGACCTGGTCGATCTCCGCTAAAACCGGAAGCATATCTTCCGTTCGCATCCGGGTCGCCATCAAAGACTGGTGTGCATCTCTCAGGGTAGTATCCGTTATTCCAACTTTATGTTTTTCTCTCAATAGAAAACCTCCTTTTTTACCTATCGGCGGGCATATTCTGCTGCAAAGCGGCCGGCCCTCCCGGAAAGGAAAAGCGTTTCGCTGAGTGCCATACCGGGAAGCATCCCTTCACCGTGTAGCCCTCCGGCAATCTCCCCCGCAGCATAAAGCCCCCGGATAATTTCACCTTCTTCATTTTTAACCTCTCCACGAGGGGTAACGGAAAGACCTCCCGGAGTATAATCAACACCTACTTTTACAGAAGCCGTATAATATGAAGATAAATAAGAAAAGGGAACCGGGAAAAGAGGATATTCTTTTAATTTGCATGTTTTCAGCAACTCATCCGGAGAAGCGGAAAATTGAAAGTAATCTTTTTCTGCCAATGCCAATTCTTCAGGTGCCAGGACAAAAACTGTTCCTTGCGGAGATCGTAAAATAAAATTCGAACTTTCTTCCAGGGGTACCTGCCCTGATATAATCTGCCCTTCACTGTTAAAGAATAAGACGCCCTCAAGCTGTTCGGGAGAAAATTCTTTTACTTTGCCGGTCAAAAAATCAAAGAGTAAAATTTTT
>CAYQQF010000038.1:0-11727 GCA_964419485.1 uncultured Dethiobacter sp. | reverse complement strand
CGGGGACCGATTACAAGACTTTGGCTTCTTTGGCGGTTTTTATGCCGGTGGTATAACGCTGTTTAAAAGCTCACCCGTCATTTCCAACTGCACTTTTACACGCAATATGGGTATTTTTGCTGCATCGCTATGCAATACATTGAGCTCACCCGGTATTTTCAACTGCACTTTTGCGGAGAATGTTGTGCCGAATGGCGTGGGTGGGGCTATTCTCAATATCTATAACTCTTCGCCGATCATCAAGAATTGCGATTTCGTCAACAACTATACCGACGGTTCCGGCAGCGCGATCTTCAATGCGGGAGGCGACGGAATAATTGAGAACTGTACTTTTACCGACAATTATGCCCAAATGGGCGGAGCCGTAGCGTATTTATACGACAACAGAAATGAAGGCGGGCTGTTGGACGAGCTGGGCAGTGAATTTGCCGGGGTTAGAATTGAACCTGCATCCGGAAGAATATCCAACTGCATTTTCAGCTTAAACCAATCATTCGAGGAAGGCGCGGCAATCTATGTCAAAGGCGACGTGCCTTTGAACATCGACAACTCCGTCTTTGCACTCAACTTCACCTGGATGTCGAAACACGGAAGCATCGAGGCCGGAGACTCAGCTGAAATTACGATTACCAACTGTACCCTGAGCGGCAATTACTCCTTGGAAGAGCCCGCAGGCCCGGCAGTTGTACTCGCCGGGGAAAACGCCAAGGCGGTTATCAACAACAGCATTATCTGGCAGGATGGGAGCAGCAGGCAGATATCCTTCGTCAATGAAGCAGCTGTTGAGGTAAACTACAGCTGTATCAAGGGTGGATGGCAAGGCGCCGGCACGAATAATACCGCTAGATATCCGGCTTTTCTTGAGGGCGGGAAATTTGATGTGTATTCAGGCACTCCCCTAAACTTACGACTGGCCGCTTTCTCTCCCTGTATTGATGCCGGGAGCAACAGTGTGGCCCCGGCCTTCCTTACTGACCTGGACGGCAACAACAGAAGGATGGATGTACAAATGGTGAAAGATACCGGCGAGGGGGAAGCTCCCGTCATCGATATGGGGGCTTATGAAGCAATAGACTATCCTTCAGCACCATCAAATTTAAAACTCAGAAATAGAACTGAAGGAGAAATAAAATTTTCTTGGACGGCGCCCAAGAGTAAAGTCGGTATCAAGGAGTATCAGATATCCCGAATTGAAGACGACGGATCGAACAAAGATATTACACCGGAGGCAATGAAATTAATTGATACTACCAGTGATATAGAGTTTACTGACAAAGGACTGCAGCCGGGGACGGTATATTGCTATACAGTCAGAGCAGTGGATTCCCTGGGGTTTTTGTCACCCTGCAGTGATATTTTAAGGGTGAGCACAAAGCCCCTTCACCCTCCCTGGAGTTCGTCAACAGAAAGTTCAAATGAACCGGTAATTCCTTCAAAATCCGGCAATGCCAACCTGAGTGACCTGTTGGTAAGTACAGGAAGTCTGGTCCCCGCGTTTGCTTCCGGTGAGCTAGATTATATGGTGACAGTTGCCAGTGATGTAACAAGTATGACAGTTACGCCGACAGCTGAACATGTAAAAGCAACAATACAGGTAAACGGTCAGGCTGTTGCCAGCGGAACCGGGTCTCAGGATATCTCTGTTATGTTTGGTGACGGCAACGAGATAGTAATAGACGTGACAGCAGAAGACGACATTACTTCCAGGCAATATGTAATCTCTGTGTTCAGACCTGCTCCACTATCCGATAATGCCAACTTAAGTGAGCTTACAGTTAGCGGCTGTGTTTACGGAATTATAGAACCGCCGAACTTTGATCCTGCAATAATAAATTATAGTATAGACATTGATCCGGATCTGGATCCTTCTTTGTCCTTTACGCTTGTTGCAGAAGATGATAATGCATCAATTATTATCGAGATTATCGATCTCAGTGATAATAGCACATATCTGTACGAGGAATTCGGCAGCAGTGGGACGACAGAATCCAGGCATTATGATGGAGAATACGAAGCTACTATCACAGTAACTGCTCAGGATCGTTCTACCAAAATTTATACATTACACATTCAAACCAACTGACCCAGTTTATACAAAAAACGACCCGTTTATGACATGTGTATACCTGGATTATGCCTTTGGGCGAACCGTCGGGGGTAGCCTATGCCTTTGATCCGGAAGTCTTTTTTGAGTATACGACAACTGATAATGAGGCCACTATAACAGGTTTTTCCGATCTTGCTTTATCTTGGGGCTTTAGAAATCCCGGAAACTCTCTGGGGTTATCCTGTCACGGCCATTGCTGATGAAGCTTTTTTGGGCTGGGTAACTGACCTGTCGAGGTCCTGGCATCCAAGGGAATCCTTACGGGTATATCGGAAAAAGAATACGTCCCCGGGGCAAACATCACCAGGGCAGATTTCCTCTGCTTCCTGATAAGAACCCTGGGTGTTGATGCAAGGATTGACGGGAGCTTCAATGATATAAGCCAGGATGCCTATTACTACAAGGAGATAGCCATAGCTAAAAAGCTGGGTATCACCCACGGCACAGGAAACAACAAATTTAGCCCCGATACAAGCATCACCAGGCAGGATATGATGGTATTGACCGAAAATGCCTTAAGAATGCTGAAAAAGCTTGAAGCGCAGGGTACAGCTTCAGACCTTGATAAATTTGCCGACAAATCCCTTGTAGCAGCCTATGCCGTAAACGGTGTTGCCTCTGTTGTGAAGGAAGGTTTGATAGTGGGCAGCGGCGACAGAATCAATCCCCTGGGCAAAACCACAAGAGCAGAGGCAGCCGCATTCCTGTACAGGATATACAATTAAGCGTACCTCTATTTCACCAGCGCGGAAATTTCTTTAAAGCCCGGCTTGCGAGACCCGCCGCAAAGTTCAAAAAGCACGGCTTCACCAGTAGTCAGGAAAGCTCCGGCCTGCGCTGTACGTTTCAGGGCGTATTTTTTGTCACTGCTTTGGCGGGATGAAACACAATCGGCTGCCAAAAAGACATTATACCCCTTATCCAACAAGTCCAAAGCGGTTTGCTGCACGCAGACATGAGATTCGATGCCGGCCATAATGACGGTCTTTCGGCCCGTCTTCTCCAGGGCTTTTGCAAAAACAGGCTCCTCCATGGCGCTGAAACTGGTTTTTTCTAGGGGTTCGTATTGGCCCAGAGCTTCATGAATGCCCGGGATGGTCGGCCCCAGGCCTTTGGTATACTGCTGGGTGACCATTTTAGGGACCCCCATTATGTTACAGCCCTTAATAAGTTTTATGACGGAGGCGGCAAGCTCTTCATTGTTCTCCATGGCCGGCATGAGCCGTTCCTGGAAATCAATAAGGACCAGTACGGCATCTTCTTTATGAATCTTGATTGTCTTCATCCTTTCTCTCCTCCTCAGGTTTATGATGTTGACACCCGTATTATAAATTCCTTTTTAATAAACTTCCAGTTTTTTAGTAATCAAAACGACAAATTTTTGTTGATTCCTGATATAATTACCGGGTGACTGCATTACCGTACTGGAGCGGAATCTAAACTTGCTTTTTGCCCGGAATAGGGTATAATAAGGCCGTAAAGCATTGTACCGGCACTTTCATGCCATTATCACTATCATACAGGGGGTTTTAAGAATGAAAGAATACAACCCGTTAGAATTGGAGCCTAAATGGCAGGACTACTGGGAAGAACATGATTTCCACCGTACAGGGAAAGACCCCCGGAAGGAAAAGTACTATGTCCTGGAGATGTTCCCCTATCCTTCGGGAAAACTTCACATGGGACATATGAGAGTATATTCTATCGGCGATGTACTGGCCCGTTTTTTAAAGATGAAGGGTTTTAATGTGCTGCACCCCATGGGATGGGACGCTTTTGGCCTTCCGGCGGAAAATGCCGCCATACAGCACGGTGCGGATCCTGCCGAGTGGACCGCCTCCAATATTGCGGCCATGAAGCAGCAGCAGAAGGCCCTGGGGCTGAGCTACGACTGGGAAAGGGAGGTTACGACCTGCCTTCCGGATTATTACCGCTGGAACCAGTGGCTTTTTCTCCTCTTATATAAACACGGGCTTGCCTATAAGAAAAAATCTCCCGTAAACTGGTGTCCTTCCTGCAAGACAGTCCTGGCCAATGAACAGGTGGTCAACGGCGAGTGCTGGCGCTGCGGCAGCGAAGTTTCTTCCCGCGAGCTGGAACAGTGGTTTTTAAAGATTACGGATTATGCCGACCGCCTGCTGGAGGATATCAGCCTGTTGGAGGGATGGCCGCAAAGAGTAAAAATCATGCAGGAAAACTGGATCGGCCGCAGTTACGGGACGGATATTACTTTTCAGGTTAAAGAAACAGGAGAAGACCTGACGGTTTTTACTACCCGGCCCGATACTCTTTTTGGCGTAACTTATATGGTGCTCGCTCCGGAGCACCCTCTGGTAGATAAACTTATTGCCGGCAAACCGCAAGAAGAGGAAATCCGGAAATTTATCCGGGAGATGCAGCGGGAAAGCGAGATCACCAGGACTTCTGCCGAGACGGAGAAGGTGGGGCTCTTTACCGGCGGATCAGCCATTAACCCTGCCAATGGAGAAGAGATTCCCATTCTGGTGGGCAACTATGTGCTCATGAGCTACGGCACCGGGGCGGTGATGGGTGTGCCTGCCCACGACCAGCGGGACTTTCTCCTGGCCCGGCGCTACAATATCCCCATACGGGTCGTGGTCAACTCTCCCGAACGGGATCTGACAGCCGGACCTCTTACGGAAGCTTACGAAGAATCCGGGATCCTGGTTAATTCCGGGGAGTTTAACGGCATGGATAGCGTTAAAGCCAGGGATGACATCACCGAATGGCTCAAAGAACGGGGGAAAGGCGGTTATCGCGTTCGCTACCGCCTGCGGGACTGGTTGATCTCCCGGCAGCGCTACTGGGGAACGCCTATCCCTTTGGTCTATTGCCCGCAATGCGGGACCCTGCCCGTTCCGGAGGAAGAGCTGCCGGTCTTGCTGCCGTCGGGAATTAAGCTGACAGGGGCACAGCAGTCTCCTCTGACAGAATGCCGGGAATTTGTGGAGACTACCTGTCCCGGCTGCGGAGGCAAAGCCCGTCGCGAAACCGACACCATGGATACTTTTTTCTGTTCTTCCTGGTATTATATGCGCTATACCGATCCCCGCCAGGATAAGCTTCCCTTCATGAAGGAGAAAGTGGATTACTGGCTGCCGGTAGATCAGTATATCGGAGGCATCGAACACGCGGTGCTCCACCTTCTTTACTCCCGTTTCTTTACAAAATTTCTGCAGGACCGCGGTCTGGTCGCTGCTCCAGAGCCTTTCCAGCGCTTGCTGGCCCAGGGAATGGTTTATAAGGACGGGGCGAAAATGTCCAAGTCCAAAGGGAACGTGGTCAGCCCCGATGAAATTATCCAGCGTTACGGTGCCGATACGGGACGGCTCTTCATCCTGTTTGCTGCTCCCCCGGAAAAAGACCTTGACTGGAACGACCGGGGTGTGGAAGGCTGCCATCGCTTTTTGCGCCGGGTCTGGAGGCTTTTCCAGCAGAATATGCCCCTTTTTACAGTTTCAAGTTCCGGCAGCAGACCGGCAGGAAAAGGTTTTTCGGGGCTGGGGGCAGAGGAGGAAAAGCTGCAGCGGGCCCTTCACGGAACTATAAAAAGAGTAACTGTCGATATTGAAGAGCGCTTTAATTTTAATACGGCCATCAGCGCCATTATGGAGCTGGTCAATGCTTTTTATGCTTACTTTAATGAGGTTGCGGAGAAAGACTCCGTCAGGGTCGCTCCTTTCCTGACCCATACACTGGAACAATTGCTTGTTATTCTTGCTCCTTTTGCTCCGCATATCACCGAAGAACTCTGGCATCTCTGCGGGCACAGTGAAAGCGTCCACATGCAGCCGTGGCCTGCCTATAATCCTGATGTTTTACAGGTAGACGAGGTGGAAGTTGTTTTCCAGGTAAACGGCAAGGTAAGAGGGCGTCTCCTGGTTCCTGCAGATTCTACCGAGAACGAGTTATTGGAAATTGCCAAAGAGCACGAAAAAGTCCGCGTTTACCTGGAGGGAAAGACAATCGTTAAAACGATTACGGTTCCCGGAAAACTGGTTAATATTGTCGTGCGTTAATTAACCGGATGTGCGGGAGGCCTTTTGCAGTGAAGGGATCCCCTGAAAAACCAGGGGGTCCTTTATAATTTTTACTTCGGCCGGTTTTGGGGGTGGTTTGGAGATGGGTAAGAAACAGTCCGGGAAAGAAAAAGGAAGTTTTCGGGAGCAGCTCTGGGCGCTCCTGCTGGAGGCGGTTTCCAGGGATAATATTCTTCACCTTACCTCTTCCTGCAATTTGCACTGCCTTTTTTGCAGTAACCGCCAGAATCCGCCGGGCGTGCAAACTTTTTCTTTTGCACCTCTTTCCCCGGACTGGTTAAAAGAACTGATTCCGCTTCTGGACGGTTCCCGGAAAATAATTATCGGGGAATCATCCACCCGGCTCTGCGAAGGAGAGCCCTTCACCCATCCCTCCTTTGACGAGATTTTAAAAGAGATCCGGCACCATTTTCCCGTTATCCCTCTGCAGATCACCAGCAACGGGACCTGCCTGACAGACGAAAGGGTGGGAGAACTTGCAGCTTTAAACCGTCCTGAGCAAGGGGCCGGGGTGGAGCTGATTATTTCCCTGAACAGCGCATCACTTGCGCAGCGAAGCAGGATTATGGGCGATTCCCATCCGGGGAATGTTTTGCGCGGCTTATCGCTCTGCCGGGAAAACGGGCTTTCCTTTCACGGCAGCGTAGTGGCCCTTCCACACCTGTGCGGGTGGGACGACCTGGCTGAAACGCTTTACTTTCTGGAGGAAGAGGTGCGGTGACTAGCCGTGTGTTCTTGCCGGGTTATACTTTGTACGCCCATCCCTCGCTGCGCTTTGCTCCTTCTCTGTGGGAGGAGCTGGATATTTTTCTGGCCGGGATAAGGGAAAAGATCGATCATCCCCTCACCCTGGAGCCTCCTGTGAAAAAGGATCTTCTGGCCAGGGTGGAAGGGGTTATCGGATCGTCTCCGGCACGTGAAGCAGGCATCAGGAAAGGCGACCGGATCATTGCTGTGAACGGGGAAACAGTTGTTTCGGGAACGGCGGCCTTTTACCGCATCCAAAATGCGTCCAATCCTCTTGTCAGTGTAAATCGACCGGGGAAAAATGAACACGTGCCTTTGCATACGGGAGATTTAACGTTCAGGATTTCTAAAAAAGCTGGCCGGTCTTCCGGTCTCGTTTTTAACGCGGACCTGGATCCCCGGCTGATAGAGGAAGTCAGGAGAGCTGCCGGAAAAGGGCGCGGCGAAGATGTCTTGCTCCTTACCTCCCGGGTGGCTGCTTCCCTCTGGGAGGCGGCCAAACGCCGGTCTTTTCTGCCGGATGAGATCCGCATCAGTCCCGTTGAAAACCGTTTTTTCGGAGGTTCAATCTGCTGTGCCGGGCTGCTGACGATTGCCGACCTGCAGGCGCACCTGGAAGAGGTTATTTCCGGAACAAGCAGTCTGCCAAAGCTTTTACAGGTCCTTGTCACTTCCGCTCCTTTTGACCGCAGAGGTTTCGACCTCCGGGGAGAACATTATCTGGATCTTTGCGCGCGTTTTCCGCGATTTTCTTTTTCCTTTCTTTAAATGTTTTGCCGGTACCTTTTTCAAATTATTTTCTTTTCTTTAAACCCATGAACAGGAGGTTTTTCAACAAACTTTTGTTTATTTCTGGCAGGTTTTCTTTCTTTTAGCAGGAGAACGTAATGGTTTGTCGAACAAGTAAATACAGGTTTCTGCCTGTCGCTTCGCTCCGGTCCGGGTGTTAAATATGTCCGGATATTAGTTGCCCGGTTGGCGGGAAGACATTTTTTAAAGGGTGAAAAGGCGTTGTTGAAACTTACGCCAAAAGAACAGAAACTGGTCCTTTTGCTGGCCTGTCTCCTGGTATTTGGTTTTGTGCTGAGATTTCTACTGCCCGAGAAGGAAACTATTCATATTGCCGGGGAGTCTGACGCAGAAAGAACTCTTCATCGCACGGGGATAGAAAATATAGCCTCCGAAGGAATGGAACAAGGCAATCAGTTTTCTGAAGCAAAGAAGACGATTGAGGTCCATATTGCCGGGGCTGTTGCCCGTTCGGGCGTCTATCGTCTCGAAGAGGGAGCGCGGGTTTATCAGGCAGTCGATAAAGCAGGAGGGGCCCTGGATGACGCCGATCTGGAGAGGATCAATCTTGCTCAGCCTCTTTATGACGGGCAGCAGGTTATTGTGCCCCGCCGCTTAAAAGAGAACCCCTCCGGAGAAGCCGGGATGCCTGCTTCTGAAAATTCGTCCCCCAGGGAAGGAAAAGTAAATATTAACATTGCCACACAGTCCCAGCTTGAAGTTCTTCCGGGAATCGGACCTGTTAAAGCGCGCAGCATAATCAAATACCGGCAGGAAAACGGGTTTTTTGCCAGCATTGAAGAGCTGCTCCAGGTCAACGGGATTGGAGATAAAACCGTAGAAGGGATCAGGGAAATGATATCAATTTATTAGTGCGATGATCTTTTAACTGCAAAGGAAGAAAGTTAAAAAGCGAATTTTTCGCTTTTTTAACTTTAAGAAGGAATTTTTTATCCTGTGAAGTATATAACTAAAGGTATCCTGTCTGAGTTTCAACTTTTTTAGGAATGGGAGGATGAAGCCCGAATTTGGGTCAGGCAGGCTTATAAACGGGCTTTATAATTGCAATGATGAGATCAAAAATACGGATCTTTGTTTTATTCTTTTTTATCCTGGCCATCGGCATTTGGATTACAGGCCTGTACACGGACTGGTTGTGGTTTCAAAACCTGGAGTATGGAGCAGTCTTTATGACCAGTTTTTTGTCCCGCTGGGGTGTTCGCCTGGCGGCATGGCTGCTCTTTTTTCTTGTCCTATTTATCAACCTGCTTTTTACCAGGAAAACCCTGCTGAATTTCTCCAATCCCGAGCTGAGGGAGCGAATTGTGGGGAGCAGCCTGGGGCGGTTTTTTACTCCGGGGAAAGTAACACTTTTATTCCTGGGGCTCAGCCTGGTTATTTCTTTCTTTTTTTCAGCCTATGCAGGCAGCCTGTGGCTGCCGGTCCAGCAGTTTATCCAGGGGGTGAAGTTTGGAATCGAAGAACCGATCTTTCAAAGGGATGCCTCCTTTTATATTTTTCAGCTCCCTTTCTGGCGTATCCTTTACACTTTTTCGCAGACAGTTATTATTATTACGCTGCTCATTACCGGGAGTGTTTATTTTCTCTCCAACCCTACCGTTCAAGTGGGGAGGAGGATAACTCTTATCCCGCAGAGGGGACAGGGGCATCTTTCACTCTTACTGGCTCTTTCCTTTCTTTTAAAGGCCTGGGATTACCGCTTGAAAATGTACGAACTGCTGTTTTCTCCCCGGGGGGTGACCTATGGACCGGGTTATACAGATATGAATGCCAATCTTCCTGCCCTGTGGATACTCTTGTTCTTATCGCTGGCAATTGTCGGACTGCTTCTTTTCAATATGTTCCGCCGTCAGTCACGCCTGATTTATATCAGCATCGGACTGCTTATCGGGGCCTCCCTTTTGGTCGGGAGCATCTATCCCGCCCTGGTCCAGCAGTTCAGGGTTGACCCCAATGAGTTTGTTTTCGAACGTCCCTATTTGGAACACAATATTGCTTTGACACGCCAGGCCTTTGGCCTGGAGGATATACGCGAGGAGATGTATCCTGCCAGCCTGGGATTGAGCTGGAATAGTCTGGATGATGCCTGGGGGGTGACGCTAGATAATGTGCGGCTCTGGGATTACCGTCCCCTGCGCCAGACTTTCAACCAGCTCCAGGGTGTCAAGCCGTATTATGAGTTTGTAGATGTGGATACGGACCGTTACACTATTGACGGGGAATACAGGCAGGTTATGCTCTCTGCCAGGGAACTGAATCAGGGAAAACTGCCCTCCCAGGCTCAGACCTGGGTAAATCTGCGCCTGCAGTACACCCATGGGTACGGCCTGACAATGAATCCTGTCGCCAAGGTGACATCACAGGGCTTACCCGTTTTTACTATTCAGGGCATACCGCCTGCGCTTTCCGGGGGGCTTGAGTTGAACAGGCCGGAGGTTTATTATGGAGAGATCAGCAGCGATTATGTTGTCGTCAATACAAAGACTTCGGAATTTGACTATCCGGTGGGAGATACCAATGCTTTTACTCACTACGAGGGAAACGGCGGGGTTCTTCTAAACAGTTTCGCCAGGCGCCTGCTTTACGCCTTAAAATTTTCAGACTATAATCTGATTCTTTCCGGGGAGATTACACCGGAGAGTCGTATTATGTTCAATCGCCGAATATTTTCCCGTGTTTCTACGTTGGCTCCCTTTTTGCATTTTGACGATGATCCGTACCTGGTTCTTTCCGAAGGGCGTCTTTTCTGGATCCTGGATGCCTACACGGTCACGAATAATTTCCCTTATTCTCAGCCTTATGGCGGGGCAAACTATATGCGCAATTCCGTTAAAGCGGTTATCGATGCCTATCATGGGGATGTAGATCTTTATATCGTTGATCCCGGCGATCCTTTGATCGAGACGTATTCCCGGATATTCCCCACTTTATTTAAGGATATAGAACAGATGCCGGAAAATCTTTTCAAGCATCTGCGTTACCCTGAGACGCTTCTTAACATGCAGGCACGGGTTTTTTCCACGTATCATATGACAGATCCCAATGTTTTTTATAACCGGGAAGACCTCTGGCAGATCCCGAACGAACAATACGCTGGTTCGGTTCAGACGATGGAACCGTATTATTCCATCTTGCAGCTGCCCGGGAAAGAAGAGCCCGAACTTCTTCTTGTCCTTCCCTTTACACCGGCAAGCCGGGATAATATGATTGCCTGGATGGCCGGCCGTTCCGATGGGAACAGTTACGGTGAACTCCTGGTTTACCTTTTCCCCAAGGACAGGGTTGTTTTCGGGCCGATGCAGATAGAAACGCGCATCGACCAGGATACGCTTATTTCACAGCAACTAAGTCTCTGGGATCAGAGGGGTTCTCATGTTATCCGGGGCAATCTGCTCGTTTTGCCGATTGATGATTCTATTCTTTATGTGGAACCTGTTTTCCTTCAGGCGGAACAAAGTGAACTCCCTGAACTGGCCCGGGTAATTGTCGGATTCCAGGAGACGGTTGTCATGGAGCCGACCCTGGAAGAAGCCCTGGTCTCCATTTTTGGCGGAAGAGAGTCTCCCTTGCCCTGGGCTCCAACGGAACCTGGACTGCCCGGGGCTGAAGATCCCGCTGAACCTGAGAAACCAGCGGAACCGGGGGAAAGGCCGGGAGCCGTTTCCACAGTTCCAGGTCTGGCTCAAAGGGCCCAGGAGCTTTTCCAGCAGGCCCAGGAGAGGCAGAGACAGGGAGATTGGGCCGGGTATGGCCGGTCTCTGGCCGAACTGGAGGGAATACTGGAAGAACTTGTTAGAATGAGCGGCGGTAATGACTGATAGGGCGAAAGAGACGCAAAAGCTCCCGTTAACCCGGGGGCTTTTTATCATAGCGGCGGAACGGTAAATTTTTCTTTTGAAAGAGGGGGAAATCCAGCCTTTAGACTTTCTGGAATCCGAATGCCGAATAGTAGATACCGGTTTGCAAACATATCTCAACGAACATATCCCTGATGAATCTTGA
>CAYQQF010000037.1:0-11924 GCA_964419485.1 uncultured Dethiobacter sp. | reverse complement strand
CCTAGATAATCTTTCCCAGAGCCTTGTTCCACCTGCATTAGACCAGGTTATGGTGGGAAATGTTGAAAGGACAAGACCTGGAGATATTCGCTGTGCTTTTCTTCTGGGAGCAAATGACGGCATTTTGCCGCTCCGTCTTCAGGAAGAAGGTGTCTTTACAGAAGAAGAACGCCAAAATCTGAAAAACATCGGTCTGGAACTGGCGCCCGGATTAAGAAGGCGTCTTTTGGAACAGCAGTTTTTTATTTATATGGCGGTAACACGTCCTTCATCTTTACTGTGGGTAAGTTACCCCAGGTCAGATGAAGAGGGCAGGGCTTTAATGCCTTCTTTTCTAATCTCTCGCTTAAAAGCCCTTTTCCCTTTGTTAGAGGAACAATTTCTGCAAAGTGAACCGGAAGAAAATGATCAAGTTCTAGAACCATCTAAAGATGCGGCAAAGGAACTATTGTCTTTTTTGGTTCACCCCAGAAAAACTTTCTCACTTCTTACCGGGGAGCTCAGCCGGTGGAAAGAAGGCAAGAGTATTCATCCGCTTTGGTGGGATGTTTACAACTGGTTTGCCTCGACGGAACAATGGCGTGAAGAAGGGCTTAAGCTTGTACAAGGCATTTTTTATCGAAATAATGAGGAATCCATATCCAAAGATATAAGTCGCCGGCTTTACGGAGAACAGTGGAAAGCCGGAGTTTCCCGTTTGGAAAGGTACCGGGCCTGTCCTTTTTCCCAGTTTCTTTCCCACGGCCTAAAACTGCAGGAAAGAAAAATGTACCGCCTGGACTCTTTGGATATCGGACGTTTTTTTCATATGGCTATGCGCAATGTAACCCTTTCTTTCCATAATAAACAAATCGATTATGCAAGCCTTGACGAAAAAACATGTCTGGCAATTGTGGAAAAAGAGGTTGATAAGCTGGTGCCCAAGCTGCAGAAAGAAATTTTGCTCAGTTCAAACAGGTATTCTTATCTGTCCTCCAGACTGAAAAAAACAGTGGGACTGGCTGTGCTCCAGATGGTAGAGCATTACAAAAAAAGCAGATTCAGGCCCATAGGGATGGAGATTTCTTTCGGATCAGAGAGCGACATCCCTTCACCTTCTTTCGAGCTGGAGGATGGAAGCCGGGTGGAGATGAGCGGCCGTATTGATAGGATCGATCTGGCCCGGGACAAAGAAGGAAAAGCATACCTGAGGGTTATTGATTATAAATCCGGTCCGGTAAACTTAAGCCTTGCAGAAATTTTTTACGGACTTTCACTTCAGCTTCTTACCTATCTGGATATTTTGCTGACTTTTTCCCATCAGTGGCTCAATGAAGCTGCTTTACCGGCGGGTATGTTTTATTTTCGCATCTATGCGCCGCTGGTCAATGTTCAAAACAGAGTTTCAGATGATAAGCAGGCCAAAGAGCTGCTGAAACGCTTCAGGATGAAAGGCCGCTGTCTGGCGGAACCCGAAGTGGTCCGTCTGATGGATAATAGTTTTGGAAAAGGTTATTCTATCGTGCTTCCAGTAGGATTAAGCAAAGAAGGAACCCTTTACAAAGATTCTGCAGTTTTCTCCTTGGAACAATTCGGCTCGCTTCGAAAGCATGCCCGCTATATTCTCCGGGAAACAGCGAAGGAGATATCAGAAGGCAAAGTGGAGATCCGTCCATATAAATTCGGCAAGAAAAAAGCCTGTACATTTTGTGCCTACAAAGCAATTTGTCAATTTGACCTCTCTTTTGAAGAAAACGTATTTCGCTATCTACCGTATTTGCAGGAAGAAGATATCTGGAAGCTGCTGCAAAAGGAGATATTTTGATGAAAAAGGTTCCTGATCTTCAAAGCTACGGAGAAAAATGGACCGTCGAACAGAAAGAGGCCATCTTTCTTCAGGGGAAAGACATCCTGGTGACTGCCGGAGCAGGTTCGGGGAAAACCCGCGTTCTGGTAGAACGCCTTCTTAATCGTATCACCGACCGGGAAAATCCTGTCGATCTGGACAGGCTGCTGGTCGTGACTTTTACGAAGGCGGCTGCCTCTGAAATGAAACAGCGAATTGGGATTGCCCTGGAAAAAGCCCTTCAGCATAATCCTCGCTCGCAAAATTTACAGCGTCAATTGCTCTTGCTCAATCGGGCTACTATTACCACGGTACATTCCTTTTGTCTGGATGTCATCCGCCGCTACTATTACTTGAAAAACCTGGATCCTTCTTTCCGCGTTCTGGATGAAACGGCTGCTGAGCTGCTCCGTCAGGAAATCCTGGAAGAAATTTTAGATGAGTATTATGATACTCAAAATGCGGATTCAGGTTTTTACCGCCTGGTGGATGCATATAGCAGCGATCGCGGGGATCAGGCCCTTCAGCACCTTGTTATGCGTGTATATTCCTTTGCGAAAAGTCATCCCTTTCCCGGATTATGGCTGCAAAAAAAACGTGATGTTTTTCGCACGGAGTTTGCAGGAGCTAGAAATTACTGGATCGAACCTCTTATGGCGGAATTCCGGGAAGAACTTGAGATGATCACAGAATTTTTAAAGGAAAGCATACGGATTGCTTCCGCACCAGGAGGCCCGACTCCGTATCTGGACACTCTCAGCGAGGAAATAAACCTGCTGCGGGAAATAAAAGACGCTTCCCACTGCTCCTGGGATAAACTTTTTGAGACCATACAGCAAAATCCCTTTGGCAGATTAAAACCCTGCCGTGGAGAAGCTTACGACCCGGAGATGAAGGGACAGGCTTTAAGCATCAGAGAGAGAGCGAAGAAAGATCTTTTGCAAATGAAAAACAGGTATTTTCAGCGCTCTCTGGATGATCAGCTGAAAGAACTGGAAGTTTTTGCACCTCTGCTGGCTTCCCTGGTGGAACTGGTAGAAATCTTTGACGCTCGCTACTTGCAGGCCAAAAAAGAAAGAGGGGTTGCCGATTTTTCCGACCTGGAACACTTTGCCCTGCAAATTTTAACTGATGAAGAATGTTTGCCGGGAATGCTTACCCCCTCCCGGGCTGCTCTGGAATATAGACAATATTTTGCTGAGATAATGGTCGATGAATATCAGGATATTAATCAGGTCCAGGAAGCAATTCTGGAATTAATCTCGCTACCGGAACCACGAGGCAATCGCTTTATGGTTGGAGACGTCAAACAGAGCATCTATCGCTTTAGGCTGGCTGAACCGGAACTCTTTTTAAAGAAACAGCGTACATATACAGAAGAATTTTCCGGAGGGCGCTGCATTCATTTGCATAAAAATTTTCGCAGCCGAAAAGAGATTCTAGCGGGGATTAATTTTCTTTTCAGCCGGATCATGGATGAAACTGTGGGGGAAATCGAATATGACGACAGTGCCCGGCTTCACTATGGAGGGCTTTATCCAGACGTTGATGAAAGCCGTGACCGCTGTATCGATCTATTGCTTATCCATCGTTCGCAACCGGGTAATGAAGAGCAAAAGAACGAGCTGGCCGAAGGCAGTGAAGACGATGAGCAAAACGGGGCAAACCTGACGGACAGTCAGGATGATGAAGAGTGGGAAAATGCTTCCCTGGAAGGGCAGCTTATTGCTCAACGAATTAAACGCTTATTGGGAGAAGAAAGCGGTTGCCCGCTCAACCTCTATAATCGAAAAAGCAACAGCTGGAGAAAGGTTACTTATCGAGATATCGCCATACTGCTCCGCTCGACAAAAAATTTTGCCCCGGCAATTCTTGATGAGCTTAAACGTGCAGGAATCCCTGCCTACGCAGAACTTGGCAGTGGTTTCTTCGATGCTGTAGAGATAAAAGTGATGCTTTCTTTGCTGGCAATTGTGGACAACCCGTTTCAGGACCTGCCTCTTGTTGCTGTTTTGCGGTCTCCTATATTGGGCTTGAAGGCGGAAGAGCTGGCTCTCATCCGTACTGCAGCCCCCTCGGGAAGTTTTTTTGATGCCCTGATATCAGATGCAGCATTGGAAGCGCTCCACCAGGACCGCAGGGAGAAACTGCAGAGCTTCTTGCACAATCTTGAACGCTGGCAGCAAGTGGCTGTCCGGGTTCCTCTTGTGGATTTAATACGGCAAATTTACCGGGAAACGGGATATTATGATCTGGTTGGGGGGATGCCGGGAGGAAAACAACGTCAGGCCAATCTACGTGCCCTCTTCGACAGGGCCAGGCTTTATGAAGCGTCTTCCGCACGGGGTCTTTTTCGTTTCTTAAGCTTTGTGGAAAAACTGAAAGGAAGGGGCGAAGATCTGGAAGCAGCCAGTATCCTGGGTGAGCAGGAAAATGTTGTCCGCATCCTGACAGTTCATAAAAGTAAAGGGCTGGAATTTCCCGTGGTTTTTCTGGCCGGATTAAACAGGTCTTTCAATCAGAAAGATCTGCATCACTCTTTTCTTTTACATAAGGAACTGGGTTTTGGACCCAAATACATTGATACGGAAAAACGCTTTATTTATCCGACCCTTCCATGGTTTGCCCTCAAGAAACGCTTACATGCCGAGCTCCTGGCAGAAGAGATGCGTATCCTCTACGTCGCTATGACACGTGCAGAAGAAAAATTAATATTGCTGGCAACAGTAAATAATCTGGAGGAGAAGCTTGGCCAGTGGGATATATCCTCCAGATCCGCCTCGCAGTTTCTACCCACATATTTTCGGTCAAGGACAAAAAGTTGCCTTGATTGGATCGGTCCGGCCCTTTTTTGCCATCCGGGATTTGAACGGATGCGGAAAAAGGCCGGTAAACCATTGAGTTCTTTTCACCGGGAAACAGGGAGTGGTATTTCTTCATGGAATGTCTTCTTTTTTACAGCTGTCCAAATCATTGCACATGCGGCACATTCGGGAAAAAGGACAACAGAACACTCCAGGGAGAAAGAAAAAGATCATGAAAAGTATTTGCATAAAATTTCCCGTCTGGAAACACTTTTATCCCAGGGAGATGAAAACTTGTCGGTTGAGGTATCAAAGCGTCTCTCCTGGCGCTATCCCCGGCAATGGTCTACCACGCACTATGCCAAGGTCTCCGTTTCTGAATTGCCGAAGCTAAACCTGGCAGGATTAAATGGAAAGGATAATTATTTTGCTCCGGGTAAAGAATGGGGGCAAAGTGTACTTACCTTTTTCAGGCGCCGCCCGGGTTTCCTGGAAGAAATAAAGTTAACTCCCGCTGAGAGAGGGATTGCCTATCATACAGCCATGCAGCATCTTAAGCTTAATGAACCGCTAAATGAAAAAACAATAAGGCAGCAGCTAAAAAATATGCTTTCCGCAGGCCACCTGGATACCAGGGAACATGATGCAGTTGATCCTCTCTTAATAGCAGAATTTTTTGCAACTTCCCTGGGTAAAAGGCTTATCAGCGCATTTCCTTCCCATCTGTGGAGAGAACTTCCTTTTACTCTGGTTCTCCCCGCAGAAGAACTTTATGACGAAAAAACAAATTTGGAAGGCACGAGAACTGCTCAGGGGAATGAAGATGATTTTGTCCTGGTTCAGGGTGTGATTGATTGTCTTTTCAGGGAAAATGACAGGTTGGTTTTAATAGATTTTAAAACCGGTAATGCTTTCGGGCTTGAAAAAGAAAAGCTGAGGCATCAGTACTTTCAGCAGCTTTACTATTACTCTCTGGCTATTGAACGGATCTGGAAGGCAAAGGTACGGGAGAAATATCTGTACTTCTTTGACGGAGGGAGTCTGCTCGAATTTTCAGAAAAAACACGTCTGTGACGGTTTCCCGGTGCAAGCCATATTATGATATAATTATTAAGAGTCAAATTTTTGACTGACCAGGCAGTATCAGTAAAGGAGTTGTGGAAGAGATGAGATACGAAGGTGCAATTTACCGCCCTCCCAGCGAAGCCGGAAGCTTTATTCTACAGGTAACTATCGGTTGTTCTCATAACCGCTGTACATTTTGCGTAACCTTTATTGACAAAAAGTTTCGGGAGCGTGATTTAAACGATATTTTTGCCGATATAGAGGAAGTAGCGGCGGAATATCAGGGAGTAGAAAGAGTATTCCTGGCAGATGGCAATGCTATGGTCATGAATACAGAGAAGTTATTAAAAATACTGGATAAGCTCTACACATCATTTCCTAAACTCAAAAGGGTGGGACTCTATGCCACGCCCCATGACTTGCTGCACAAGAGCCGGGAAGAACTTACCGAACTGCAGGAAGCAGGCCTGGGCATTGTTTATATGGGTGTGGAAACGGGAAATGATGAACTTCTCTTATGGGTACGTAAAGGGGCAACACGAAAGGAGATTGCTGAAGCGGGGATTAAAGCCAGAGAAGCAGGACTTATTCTTTCTGCAACGGTAATTAACGGTCTGGGGGGAACGGAAAAGATGGTGGAGCATGCCAAAGAAACGGCTTCACTCATAAGTGAAATCGATCCCCATTACCTGGGCCTGTTGACACTTTTGGTCTGTGACGGGTCGATAATTTCCAGAAAACTGCAAAGAAATGAATTTAGACTTCCCGCACCACTGGATATGCTCGCCGAGATAAAAATGATGGTGGAAGGCCTTGAAGTAAGCAATTGTATCTTTCGCGCCAATCACGCTACTAATTATCTTCCGCTGAAAGGAACGCTCCCCGGGGATAAGAAAAAATTGCTTGATACCTTGAATAACATGCTGCGCCGCGGGGACATTCAGATGCTTCGGCCAGAATTTTTGCGAGGACTTTAAATTTAAATATTGTGAGACACGCACTAAATTCCTTTTATCACCATATAATTATAGGACGGTAAAATGTCCGTTAAATAAATGTGAAGGTGGTAAAAGGAATGTTTGCTGTACTGGCAACGGTTGCCCTGGTTTTAAGGGGCATTATGCTCCTGGTTGCCTACATTACTACAGATTCTTTTCCTCAGCCTCTGTCTCGCCAGGAGGAGAAGTATTATTTGCAAATGTTGGAACGGGGCAATGAATTTGCCAGACAGGTTTTGATAGAACATAATTTAAGACTGGTGGCCCATGTAGTAAAGAAATTTGAAAATACGGGTGATGACAGGGAAGATCTTATCTCCATCGGTACGATCGGGCTTATTAAAGCAATTAATACCTTTAATATGACGAAAGGTGCAAGGCTGGCAACTTACGCGGCTAAATGCGTTGAAAATGAAATTCTCATGCATATCAGGGCCAGAAAGAAAAACAGGCAGGAGGTTTCTTTAAACGAGGCTATTGGTGTGGACAAAGACGGCAATGAAGTATGCTGGATTGATGTGCTGGGGAGCGCGCCGGATGAAGTTTTGAATCGGGTTGAAATGGTCCTTTTGGATGAAAAATTAAAAAGAATTATTAATAAACTAAATGAACGGGAAAAAAAAGTCCTTGTCATGCGTTATGGATTGGAAGGGAAGAAACGGTATACGCAGAGGGAGGTTGCCCGTGAACTTGGAATTTCGCGCTCCTATGTTTCCAGGATAGAGAAAAAGATAATCTTGAAAATTTCTGAAGAGTTTCACCTTGACAGACACTGTCACTAAACAGTTCCACTGATGGACTGGCCTTACAATACTGTCCCAAATGCTGTAATTAAAAGCATTGCTTTCAAGAAAAGGAATATAAACAGCGGTTTTTTATAAAACCGCTGTTTATATTCCAGGCAGGATTATGTCAATAATTAACGAAATTGGAATAAAAGAATTTTAGACAACCTCCTAAAAAAATGAACTCTTTACGTAAATAGATTATTAAGGAGGCATAATTTTGCAGGACATTGCAACTCTAATTCAGGAAATACATAAGGGGAATGAGACGCTGCGCGAAGAACTGCTGGCCTCCCGGAAGAATTTTATAGCGAGATATTCTTCATTTTTATGCAAGAGAAAATTAGACTGGCATAATGATGATGAACTAAGCATTGCTCTAATAGCTTTTAATAAAGCCATCGACAGTTTTAACCCGTCTTTGGGAAATAATTTTACAACCTTTTCCAGAATGCTAATTAAAAACAGCCTTATTGATTACTTTCGCCAAAATAAAGAACAATTTATCCAACTAGCTTATGATCCCAGAAAAGAATCACTGCCTGGCGAATATAGAGTATCCCCTGAGCTTTATTTTAATGAAGAAGAAAATCAAGAAAGAGCTTATGAAATTCAGCGTTTTAAAGAAATTTTAAGGCAGTTTGGCCTCTCGTTGCAGGATTTGCTACGACGGTCCCCCAGACATTTCGATACCAGGGAAAAATTAAAAGAAGTTGTACGAAAAACCTGCCGCGAGAAAGCATTAATTAAACGTATTTACCAGCAGAAAAAACTTCCTTTGAAAGAAATGCAAATACTTACCGGAGTAAAAAAGAAGATGCTGGGAAAATGGCGTACATATCTCCTGTCTTTGATTATAATTTCCACACATGATGAATTAGAATCCTTATCTGTTTATCTTTGGGGGAGTGGGGTTTTAAATGAAAAAAGTTAAAGGAATTGTTTTGGAAAGTGCAAATAATTGGACGACATTACTTACAAAGGACGGAGAATTTGTAAAGTTTTCGGATAGAAATATATATTTACCGGGTTTGGAAATTGAAGTTGAAATTCCCCGGCCCAAAAACAAGTTATTTAGTGCTTCTTTAGCTGCTGCATCAATAATACTAATATTTTCCTTACTGCTTGCTTTTTATAATTTATACATGCCCCAGGCTTATGTTGCGCTGGACATCAATCCAAGCCTGTTACTTGTTTTAAATAAGCGTGCTGAAGTCATAAAAATTGAAGGGGTTAACCCGGATGGGGAATTATTTATTAACAACCTTGATTTGAAAAAAAAACATATTGAAAAAGCAATAAGCATGATTATCCAAAAAGCCTATGTTGAGGAGTATTTGTCCCCGGATAAAGACAATGTTATCTTTATTTCTCTGGCTTCGTCGGCAGATTATGTTTTTCATGAAGAAGAATTGGAATTGTCCGCCTCCCGCGAAATTGTTGATCTCGGCCTGGATGCATACTTAAAGGTAAAAAGCATTGATCGTAAAAAAGTATTTAACGCAAAAGAAATGAAAATTTCCGTCAATAAACTAATTATAATGGAGGAAATGAAGGAAAAGGGTTTCCGGGAAGAGGATCTTCCCGGGGAAGATAGTGCCAGCGTAGGGGAAATGTTGAAAAAAATCAAACCATCAACTTTTTTTAAGAAAAATGAATTTATTGCCGGGAAGAAAAAAGTCATTCCCCCTGTCCATGAAAATAAAGACCATAATATGGAAGAAACGCTTAGTGAAAACAAAGGGAATACTTTTGAGAAAAAATCGGGCCAGGAAAAGAATTCAGAAAATGGAAGTGACAGGGAACAGAAGAAAAAAGAGTTAACCGATAATAAGACACCAGCGCAACATGAGGAGAAAAATACGGATGAGAAACATCCTTCAAAACAAGAGGAGGTAGAGAAGAAGAACGAAAAAGATAAGAAGAACGAAAAAGATAAGAAAAACGAAAAAAATAAGGAAAAGGAAAAAGATAAGGAAAAGGAAAAAGATAAGGAAAAGAATAGTTCACATTCAGGTTTACCGCCTGGCAATAAAAAAGGAAGCGGGGATATGGAAGAAAAAGATATCGAACAGCCCGGTACTAAATACGGTAATAAAAACACCGCTAATTAAAAAAGATCGATTTATAGTGAATTATCTTGAAATTAGTTGCTTTTTGCTGTATAAATAAAGGTAATTACTTCTATTTCTTCCATAAGAGGTGGTCTAGATAATGCGAAAGATTCCAGTCAAGTTACTCCAGCCCGGCATGGAAGTAGGCCGTCCTGTTTATGATTCCATGGGATTTTTACTTTTAAATAGAGGAGTTATCCTGAAGTACGAATATATTCAAAAACTGTATAATCTGTCTGTTTCTTCGCTTTATATACAGGACAGGCGGATTTCCGATGTTGAGGTTGAAGATATCATTTTGGATGAAACCAGACAAGAAGCCTCAAGATTAGTAAAAAATATTCTTGATGATCTTGATAAACAACCGAAAAAAAGTATTCGTTCACTGCTTTTTACTAAAAAAAAATTATACAATGTTCTTGATGATATTATCTCTCAATTGCTGAGCAATCCAAATCTCATTATTAATTTATCGGATATACGTCTTTCAGACAACTATACATTTGCTCATTCGGTCAATGTGGCCGTATTAGCTCTAACTACTGCTATTTCGCTGGGGCTGCCTAGAAGTGAACTTCATAAACTTGGCATAGGCGCTTTTTTGCACGATTTAGGAAAGATTAAAATACCTATATCAATTTTGAATAAAAAAGAACCTCTTCTTACGGAAGAATTTGCTGAAATAATGAAACACCCTAGCAATGGGTATAAACTTGTCAAATCGCATAACTTGATCGATTCTGCTTCAGCAATAGTTCTTTTACAGCACCATGAACGTATAAACGGCAGCGGATACCCCAACAATTTAAAAAACGAGGAAATTAATTATTTTGCGAAAATATGTGCAATAGTCGATGTTTATGATGCTCTTGTCTCAGATCGGCCCTACCGTCCTGCGCTTCTCCCCCACAAAGCCCTGGAGATTATCGAAAGCGGAGGGGAAGAATTTGATTTAGCAATATTACAAACTTTTTACCGTCACATTGCCGCTTATCCAATTGGCACTCTTGTCGGTTTAAGCAATAATTTAATTGGAATAGTGACTCATAATACAGTAGGTTTTCCCACGCGACCCAGGGTCAGGGTTTTTTGGACAAAAGAGTTAGAAAAAATAACTCCCTATGAAATAGATTTAACAAAAACGATAAACGTTGTTGTAAACAGGGTATTTGAAGAAAATGAACTTTCTAATCCATTATTAAAATTAAATACGACTTCTGTAGGATAATTTTTTATCCCGGAGGGAATTATGGTAAGGAAACAAATCCTTGTTGTAGAAGATACGCTCTTCTATGCGCGGCTAATTAAAGATGCGCTTCAAAATCTCGGCTATGCAATTTCGTCAATTGTAACAAGCGGTGAAGAAGCAATTATTAAAGCTAAAGAGTTAAATCCCGATCTTGTTCTCATGGATATCGTTCTTAAAGGGGAAATTGACGGGATTGAAGCTGCCTCGAATATCAGGCGTGTCGCAAATATTCCTGTTATTTATCTAACAGCTTTTCCAGATGTAAAAATATTAGAACGTGCTAAAATTACCGAACCGTTTGGTTTTCTCATCAAGCCTTTCAATGAAAACGAACTGCATACCAGCATTGAAATTGCTTTATATAAATTTCAAATGGAGAAAAAATTACGAGAATCAGAAGAAAGATACAGAGAAATCCTTTCATCCATCTCTGAAGGTTATTATGAAACAGATTTGCAGGGGCGTTATATTTTTTTTAATAATTCCTTCTGCCGGATAACGGGATATTCCCGTGACGAACTCCAGGGAGCCAGTTTTCGTCTCTTGCAAGCCCCGGGAGAAAAAGTACACCGCGTTTTCAGCAAAGTATACGAAACGGAAATTGCAGAAGAAGGATGTACATTCTTAATGAAAAAAAAAGACGGCAGAGAAATGGTCGTAGAACTGTCTATTTCCCCTGTTCGTCTTCATGAAGGGTTATGGAAAGGTTTCCGGGGATTGATAAGAGATATTACGGAACGAAAGCGTTATGAAGAAAAACTGCAGTTTCTAAGTTTTCACGATGCGTTGACGCTGGTTTATAACCGGGGATATTTTGAAGAAGAGATGAACCGCCTGACAAACAGTCGTGAATATCCCATCAGCATTATTGTAGTTGACCTTGATGGTTTAAAAATTGTAAATGATTCTCTAGGCCACGAAAAAGGTGATCAGCTTTTAAAAGCAACCGCTGACATTTTAAATCGTTCCGTTCGTGCAAATGATATTATCAGCCGCATTGGCGGTGATGAGTTTGCCCTGATCTTACCCCGCACAGAGGAAGAAACTGCTATTATTATTGGAAAACGAATCAGCAGAAATGTTG
>CAYQQF010000036.1:0-12130 GCA_964419485.1 uncultured Dethiobacter sp. | reverse complement strand
CTGATTGATACCTGCCTCGTCAAAAGAATCAATAAGAGTTGTATTTACTCTTCCCATTGGAATTAATTTTATCGGAATAGATGGTCCATATGCGGCCAGAAAATAATTATCAAGTATTTCTCCAAGAGGCAGCTTTATGGGTTCATTACTGACTTCAATAAGTGCGTTCTGGGTCGCCATAGTTGTTTCCGCCATTAAGCGGTTAATTTCCATGGTGTTAATCTGGGCCATAATAATACGGCCTTCGTCATCAAGTTGTAAATTAATTAAATCCTGATATAAAATCCCGCGGGCGACTTTTTGCATAATAGCATTATTAACTGCATCAGTCGCAATCATATCGGTTTTCAATTCAGCAATAGAAAGAATGGCCGGACGCATACGTTGTTCAATAAAAAATATACTTTGGATAAGAAAAAATATAAGAAGGCACAGAAGTAGAAAAGGAAACAGGCCATGATTAGAAAAATATTTATAAAAATAACGGTAGAATTTTTTTTCCCGCAACATAATCAACTATTCCTCCGTTTATATCTATAGATATGATTACTGTAAACCATTCAGAAACATCCACAAAAAAATTTCTTGGAAAGGTAATTGATTTGATTTAAAAATAAAGGTAGATTTTTTCCGGCAAACAGTTGTGGTATAATTATGAAGAAGAAAAAGGGGGAAGTGCTTTATGCCTGATAAAACGGGGAGTAGAGGAAACCGTGAGCAACAAACGTCGGGTAAAAGAACAAATAGCAACAATACACGGGGAAAGAAAAAAAAGCAAAAAAAAGGCCTGCGGCGTATATTTAAGGTTTTTTTTCTGCTCGTACTAATTTTTATACTCTTTATTGGAACTGGAACAGCGGTTTTTGTCTATTCTGCCATTAAAGATGTTCCTGAATTTGACCCCTGGATGCTTAAGCCCGCTTTAACATCTTACATCTATGACAGTTCGGGACAAGAAGTCGCCAATCTTTATTACGACCAGAACCGTGTGGAAGTGCCTCTTGAGTCCATCCCCCTTCACGTCCAGCGAGCATTTATTGCCATTGAAGATGAAAGGTTTTATGAGCATTTCGGTATAGATCCCCTGGGCATACTTCGTGCCATGATCGTTAATTTGCAAAATCGGGATTTGACAAAACAAGGCGGAAGCACCATCACCACGCAGATAATCAAAACCGCCTTTCTCACTCCGGAAAAAACTTACCGCCGTAAGCTTCAGGAAGCCTGGCTGGCAATCAAGATGGAAAGACAATATTCCAAAAGTGAAATTTTGAGTATTTATCTCAATCAGATTCCTTTTGCCCACGGAGCTTATGGTATAGAATCGGCGGCAAATACATATTTTAACAAATCCACTGAAGATTTAACGCTTTCCGAAGCCACTCTGCTCGCTGGGATTCCACGATCTCCCAGTTATTACTCACCCTTTATCAACTTTGAAGCGGCAAAACAACGTCAGTCTCTGGTCCTGCAAAAAATGTACGAATTGGGGTATATTTCTCACCATGAAATGATCGATGCCAGGGAAGAGGAGATCAATCTTGGCGAGCCTCCTACCCGCCAGTATAACTATCCTTATTTCGTAGATTATGTACTGCATCGTGAACTTATCGATATCCTTACCTCTCTTCCCCAGTATAACAGCAGGGAAGATGCATACGACGCCATTTATAACATGGGGCTAAAAGTTTATACTACTCTGGAAACCGATATCCAGGAAATAACAGAAGATGTTATCAGCAACGAAAGTCTTTATCCCCAGAATTTACGTGTAGATATGGCTCTATTAAAAGATTTGATGAAGGATAAAAAAATTGAAAGTTATCCTAAAGAAGTTCTCAAAGATGATGGTTTAATTCAACCCCAGGCTTCCGCAGTAGTAGCGGATCCTGTTACAGGCGAAATATTAGCTCTTGTAGGAGGCAGAGAATACAGCGAGAACAATCAAGATTTAAGATATCTCAGCCGCAGACAACCCGGTTCGGCGATTAAACCCGTAGTCGTTTATGCGCCGGCAATGGAGGAAAATCTGATTACCCCCGGTTCTATTATCGATGATACTCCTTTTATCAGAGGCAGTTGGGCACCGGAGAATTTTGATCGACGTTTTCGCGGGCTGGTTACGGTCAGGGAAGCACTGGTACATTCCCTAAATGTTCCTGCTATAAAGACGTTTGCACAGTTGACTCCGGAAATTGGTCTTGAATATCTCAAAAAAATGGGCGCACAATCGATTCATGCCGATGATTATAACCTGGCTACGGGTATTGGCGGTATGACACTGGGGATAAGCCCGCTTGATATGGCCCAGGCTTATGCTGTTTTGGCCAACCAGGGAATTAAAGTAAACCTTTTTACGGTAAATAAAATAGAAGACCGCAACGGGCAGATTATTTACGAACACCGCAGTGAACCTCAGGCTGTTCTTTCTCCGCAGACTGCTTATATGATTACTGACATTTTAAAAGACGTTGTCAGAAGAGGGACCGCGGCCAGATTAAATATCGGCCGCCCTGTAGCAGCCAAAACCGGAACAACCAGCGACAACAGGGATGCATATCTTGTAGCCTATACTCCTAATCTTGTCGTTTCTTTATGGCTGGGCCATGATATTCCCACAACAGGTAAAATCAGTGGAGGAAGCGGGACAACTATTCCCTTTATGAAAGCCATACTAAACGGCGCTCTACAAAACAAAGAACCATCCGATTTTAGCAGACCTTCCGGTATTACCGGCCCCATCAGTATCTGCAGTAAGTCGGGGCTTAGACCGGGGCCGTTTTGCCCGTCAGAATCAATTACAAGCGATATTTTTCCGTCTTCTCAGGTACCACAGGAAACCTGCAATTTACATGTGGAAATGGAAATATGTAATCTTAGCGGTCTGTTACCAGGCGAATTCTGCCCTCCGCAAAGTATTGAAACCGGTGTCTTTTTGTTAAGGCCTGAATATGAAGTAACAGACGGGCGCTGGAGAAGCGGTTCCGGAAGAGGACCCGAGGATGCACTTTTGCTTCCCCCCGAAGATTACTGTCAGGAACATTTGAGACCCGGTCCAAAACCGGAAGGATTTGTGGCCTATCTTCTGGATAATCCCCTGCGGGTCCACCTCTGGTGGAATCAAAAAGATGGTATCCAGGAGTACCTGCTCTACAGAAAACTGGAAACAGAAGATGAATTCACGTTATTACAGAAGATCGCCGGGATTACCAATCAATTTCTTGATGACAATATTGGCGAGGGAAAAGTTTACGTTTATAAACTGGTAGCCATTACTAGTGAGGGGTTGAAATCGGAAGCTGCCGAACAGGTTCTCATTGTTCCTCAATCAACAGGATATCACATGTGGAGAAATGACCAGGATGAAGAAAAAAGAGATTACAGAAATGATAAAAAACCGGATTATCAGCAACCGGATTTCAACTTTTAAGGTTCTCTCAAATGAACGATGGTCGCGCCCGAACCTCCTTCACCGTCCCCGCCTAACCGGAAACTGGCTACATTTTTCAAGTTTTTTAAATACTGATGTACGCCCTGGCGCAGTCTGCCGGTACCTTTCCCGTGAATAATATCAAAGCATTCCAAACCGGTCAAAATGGCATCATCCAGATATTTATCAAGCTTTATAACAGCCTCATCCAGAGTCATCCCTCGAAGGTCGAGCCGGGGCCGAAGGCTATCGCTTTTTTCCTGAATGAGATCCACCTGCTCCCGTCTTTTTGCAGAGATAACCCTGTTCTTACTTTTTTCTCCCTTTTTCTTTTTTCCCACCGCAACAGCCAGATCGTTTAAACGGGCGTTTACCTTTAATGGTCCGGCCTGCACCTGGATTTCCTCATCGGAGTAAATGCGAATTATACGGCCATAGCTGCGAAGTCCGGGCAGGTACACTTCCATACCTTCGCATAGCTCCTGAGCTTTTAAAAATCTCCGGATCTCAGTGCTTTCCGGCTCATCCTGCAGGGAAAGCTCCTCTTGCAATTCTTTAAGATTACTTTTTGCCTCTTCACCCAAAGCAAGAGCGTCTATGGTTTTATTTTCTCTTTGAGCACGATAGAGCGTTTTCAGTATCTCCTCGGTTTCCCTCTTTGTTGTTTTTAGAATCTCATAGGCTTCCTGACGTGCTTTTTGTAGAATATCTTTTCGTTTATGCCCAATTTCATTTTTCTCTTCTTCCAGTTTCCTGAAGTCTGCCTCCATATTCATCTTGATTGCTTCAATTTCACGACTATTATTGGCCACTTTTCGTTTTTCTTCCACAAGTCCGCTGACAACTTCATCCAGATCAAGAAAGTCCTTGCGGATAAAAGAACGGGCTTTAGAGATTAACTCATTAGAGAGTCCCAGCCTTTCCGCGATAGATAAAGCGTTACTCTGCCCCGGAATACCGATCATAAGACGAAATGTGGGCGCCATGGTTGAAGAATCAAACTCCATTGAGGCATTCTCCATACCTTCTCTTGAGTGGGCAAAAACTTTTAACTCGTTAATATGGGTCGTAGCAACTGTTTTAACTCTCCGGGAATGAAGTTCATCGAGGATTGCCATCGCCAGTGCCGAACCTTCGGATGGATCAGTCCCTGCCCCGAGCTCATCCAGGAGAACCAGGGAAGATGCTGATGCACCATGTAAAAGATGAATAATGTTTTTTATATGCCCGGAAAAAGTACTTAAAGACTGTTCTACATTTTGTTCATCACCAATATCCGCCCAAATACTGTCAAACACTCCCAACTCTGTCCCGTTCTCAGCAGGAAGGTGCAGACCGCATTGAGTCATCAGAGCAAAAAGTCCGATTGCTTTTAGTGTTACCGTTTTACCTCCTGTATTAGGTCCGGTGATAATAAGCGTATTAAAGTCTTTACCTAAACAAAGGTCAACCGGCACCACTTTTTCATCTGTAAGAAGCGGATGCCGCCCCTTTATAATTCGCACATATCCTTCATTGTTCAGGGCAGGCTTTATCGCTTTGTGAGCTATACTAAGGTAGCCCCGGGCCAAAATAAAATCAAGCTCGCCGTAGATCTCAAAAGACTCTTTTATTTCCTCGTTTTTTCCCGCGACAAGAACAGTGAGCTGACTTAATATCCGTTCGATCTCTTCGTCGATTTGTTTTTTTACCAGTTGCAGCTTATTGTTTAATTCCACGGCGGGAAGCGGTTCAATAAAAAGCGTCTGACCGCTGGCTGACTGGTCATGGACCAGCCCGGGAAGAAAATTGCGGCACTCAAGCTTTACGGAAAGGACATAGCGTTCATTCCTGATAGTGATGACGTTTTCCTGAAGGTACTTTCTATAATGATGTGAGCGCAGATAGGAATCCATACATTTATGAATATTTTCCTGTAATTTTTTTTCTTCACGTTTGAGGGAGTACAAAACTGAAGAAGCATTTTCCCTGATCTCGCCACTATCCATGAACGTCCTCTCCAGCTGAGAAGATATCGAAGGGAAAAGAGTCAGGCCGTCAATATATTGCCGTAACAGGGGAAATCTCTCTTTGGCATACTCATAACTTACAAAACTGGTTTTAACCATTTCCAGTGCTTTAAAAAAAAGACCAATCTCGACCAGCTCCCGGGCAGCAAGAATTCCACCTCTTTCCGCCCGCCTCAGATAAGGCAGAAGATCCTCACATGCGGCAAAGGAAAGCTTCCTTTCACGTATGATCCCTACCGCTTCCGAGGTCTCCTCCTGAAGTCGGTCAACATCCTCCAGAGAAAGAGCAGGTTTTAGTTTTATAACTTTTTCCTTTCCCTTCGCAGTCCGTGTAAATGTTTTTAATTGCTCGAGCACCTTTTGCAGTTCAAGAACATCTATCGCTTTTTGCAAATTATATCATCTCCTGGATACAAAAAGATTCTCCTTGATAAAAAACCTCCAGGGTTTTTCCCGTGCCTGTTTAATTCCGATACGTCCTGAACATCGAATCAAAGACGTATCAACGTCAACCCCCTTCCCCAGATAAAGGGGCGGATTAAAAAGGGGGAAGCCATTTAGCTTCCCATCTATTCCCATGGCAGTACAAAGCTTTCCGGGTCCATTGGTCAAGCTGGAAAGTGACCGGCTTTTAGCCCGTCTTTCTTTCATCAGGTCCAGACCTTCGACCGGTTCCAGCGCTCTAATAAGTACGGCTTCGCCAATTCCTTCAACATTGGCAACTACATTAAAACAATAATACATACCATAAATAAAATAAACATAAGCCCTCCCTGGAGGGCCGAACATCATTGCATTTCTTTTTGTCTTTCCCCTTGCTGCATGACATGCCGGATCGTTTTGGCTGAGATAGGCTTCCGTCTCTACAATTATCCCCGCTGTAACACCTTCTCTTGAGCGGTGTACAAGCAACCGGCCGAGGAGTAAACGGGCCAGTGTCAGTGTATCTTTGTTAAAATAATTTTCTTGTAGCGGATCTAACGCTATCACTAAAAATAATCTACCTCCCCTTGCAGTTAGCGAAAGCTAAACCAGTTGCCCCAGATTTTCAACGACATAAAGGTAGATAAAATTAAATAAAATAGACATATAATGCTGAGAAAGGGCAAAAATAACAGATGCCTCTAAAGTATTGCTCATAAAAGGAGTTTTAATTAACGAGAGAAGGGCGGCAACTAGAAAAATAACTAAAAATCCCTTCACCATTCCGAGAACCGCACCCAGAGCAATATTAAGCGGGCCGATGATAGGAATCTTGTTGATGATCTTGAGCCTTCCCGTAATTATTTTTAAGAAGAGAACAAAAACGATAAAAATAAGTAAAAAAGCGATGATATTAATAAACACTTCCGGCAGCCATAAAGTCGAATTTCCGTTTCTAGAAAGACTTTCAATCACCTTATCCAGATTTAAATAATCTCTAAGGTAGATGCCGATATCTCCATTCCAGGAAACAGCACAGTAAAGAGCAATAAAAAAACCAGCCAATCCAACAATTTGACGGATCAACCCTTCTTTGAATCCATTATATAAATTTATAACAAAAATAAAAATGAGCAGATAATCGAGCCAGTTCATGAATTTTTTTCACCTTTCAATTCCTAAGCTCCCGTACAAAAAGCCTGAATGTTTCTGCTCCGCCGGTTACAAGATCAATAAGATGAATGCACCCTTGACTATTCCCCAGCAGGGAAACGATATCCTTCTTCGAAAGTAAAGTTAACTTTTTTCCTATAATATTGTTCAAATATACCGGCGCTTCTTTACAAATACTGTCCGGGGCCCTGAGAATTTTTCCACCGGCATTTTCCACCATTCCGCTTTCACTGAGTGCCAATTCTACGGCAAGTCCGTGAAAAGAATCATTAAAATAGCCCGCTAAAGTATAAGAAATGTTATCCTTGAAGAGAATTTGCGTCTTTGTCCGGTTAAAAAGGTTTCCGTATCGTTTATCATAACCTACATGTTCGTACCAATCCCGGCTCACCTGATCCAGGTTGCTGTAGTAACGACAGGAATTCTTAAAGTTATCTGTCCAGTATTTCTCAAACTCCTCTGCCGCTGAAAACCCCCGTTCTTTATAAAGGAATGTTTCCGCCTGTATTACTGCCCTTACAGCTTCCATAAAAAGCTCTTCCGCAAACAGATCATTGAGAAAAGCGAGCCCATTACGAATTTCACTGCCGCATCCAAAATACGCCTCTACTCCTCTAATTTGGGGAATTTCACAGGCCCTGGGACCATCAAATCCTGGAGCGCGGTATACCTCCCAAACAGCTTTTGAAATCCGAAGCGACGCCGGTTCTACATTCAGACGTGCAGTGAGTTCACGGTCCGTTCCGCAATATGTTGCATCAGAAATAAGCTCTTTGCCATCCAGCCTGGCTGATAAATGCCAGTTGCGCTGTAAAAGAAGATTCATTAATACAGTTCCTCCCTGAATTAGATATTCTCCTGAGGTCTGCCAGATCCTCTTTTTAAGTCTTACGCAACGTTGCATTAAACCTTTTCTGCATCGCTGTAATAATCTCTTCCATAACCGGATCGATTTCCGCATCGGTCAGGGTTTTGTTCTCGTGACGGAATGTCATGGCAAAAGCCAGGCTCTGGCAGCCTTCGGGAACCTGTTTACCCTCATAAACATCAAAGAGAGTAACTTCCTCGAGAAGTTCACCGCCTTGTTCGCTGATTGTATCAAGGAGATCTTTGGCATTCACTTTCCGGGAAACAATGAAAGCCGCATCGCGAAACACTGCGGGGAAACGTGGAAGAGAACGGAATGAAGGCATCAGCGAGCTTTCCGCTAGCAAAGGTTCTACCACCAGCTCAGCAAGCAACACATCCTGCTTAAAATCCAACTTTTCCTGTAAAGAGGGATGTAAACAGCCCGCGAACCCTGCTTCTTTCCCTTTTATGAAAAGCTTTCCACCCCGTGCAGGATGCAATAAAGGCAGAGCAGCTTCTTCCCAGCTGCTATCTTTAATTCCGAGGTTTTGCAGCAGCGTTTCTATAATTCCCTTAATTTCATAGAAATTGATCGGCCTTGGTGCATTCTGCCAATCATCCAGCGGTTTTTTCCCGCTCAACATCAATGTGAGGACCATTTTTTCAAGAGGGAGTTTATTATCATTCGAAGGTAAAAAGACCTTTCCGATTTCAAAAATAAACTGATTCTGTGTCTGCCTGTTAAAATTGTATTGCAAAATCTGAACCAGTCCGGGTACTAAAGTCGTCCGCAAAACAGCCTGGTCTTCAGTCAGCGGATTCTGTAAATTAACAGTATCACGCCGCAAATCATCGGCGGGAAGTCGCAGCAAATCAAATAGTTTAGGGTTCATAAAAGAAAAAGTAATAACTTCTTGCAGGCCGCAAGATACGAGAATATCTTTTATTTTAGAAATAATTCTCTGCGCCTGGGAAGGTCTTCCGGAAGTTAAAACGCCAACCGGCATAGTAACTGGTATCTGATCGTAACCGTTAATCCTGGCCAGTTCCTCAATTAAATCCACTTCCATCAGTAAATCACTGCGGAAAGACGGAACTTCGACATGAAATAAAGTTTCGCTCTCAGATAATCCGGGATCTCCCTTTTTCGCTGCCTGTTCTTTTTTGACAACCAGGCCTAAGCCTGTAAAGATACTGCTAATTCTATCTTCCGGCAAAGGATAACCCAGTACTTCTTGAACTTTCGATTTTCGTAAGCTTATCTCACGCTTTTTCACAGGACAAGGATATTTATCGATAATCCCGCGGATGATCGCTCCCCCGGCTGTTTCTTTCATCAAGCGAACAGCCCTGTTCTGAGCAAAAATGGCTCCTTCCGGATCTACTCTTTTTTCATATCTCTGGGAAGCTTCCGAAGGGAGATTCATCTTCCTGGCGGTCATGCGGATATTGACCGGGTTAAAAGAAGCCGCTTCCAGAAAAAGACGTTTTGTTTGTGCGGTAATCTCCGTATATTCACCGCCCATTACACCCGCCAGGCCTACAGCTTCCCGTGGATCGGCGATAACCAGTATTTCCGGGTCCAGAATTCTTTTAATCCCGTCCAGTGTAACCAGTTCTTCTCCCTGCCGTGCCCTGCGAACGATAATTTTCCCTTCGGAAAGTTTGTCATAATCAAAGGCATGCATGGGAAACCCGCATTCCCACATGACATAGTTCGTTACATCAACAAGGTTGCTGATGGAACGAATTCCCACTGAAAGAAGCCGTAACTGCATTTTTAATGGAGACGGTTTAATGGTAATGCCTTCCATAATCCGGGCCGTATAGCGGTAACAAAGGTCGGAATCAAGAATTTCCACGCTGCCCAACTTCTCTATATCCTCTCCCCCTTCTTCGACCGCATCAGGAGGAAGCACTATTTTTTTCCCGGTAATAGCAGCCACTTCCCTGGCAATCCCCAGCATTCCCAGGCAGTCGCCCCTGTTGGGGGTGAGATCTACTTCCAAAACCGGTTCATTAAAAGGAAGAAGATCGGTTAATTTTTCTCCGGGAGAACATTTTATATCAAGAAGCATAATGCCCTCTTCTTCTTCAGCAATCTCCAATCCAAGTTCTCCTGCAGAACAAAGCATCCCGGAAGAAGAAACACCACGGATTTCGGCCTGCTTAATGACCTTTCCGTCCGGAAGTACGGAACCCGTAAGGGCTACGGGAACCATGTCGCCTTTTTTGATATTTTTTGCCCCGCAGACAACTTCTAAAGACCCGGTTCCTAGATGGACATTAACAAGCTGAAGATTGGATGCGTTAGGATGTTTTCGCAGTCCTTCGATACGGCCGGCAACAATTTTTTCACCCAGAGGTGCAAAAATAGTAACAGCTCCAACTTCTAATCCAACCATAGTCAAACGTTCTGCCAGTTCTTGCGGAGATAGTTCAACTTCAACATAATCCCTGAGCCAGTTGTAAGGAACTTTCATGACGGAAATCTCCCTTCTTTCAATATTGCTGCAAGAAGCGTAAATCATTTTGATAAAAAAGACGAATATCATCAATACCGTATCTTAACATGGCAATGCGTTCAATACCCATTCCAAAAGCATACCCGGTTACTTCTTCAGGATTATATCCCGACACTTCCAGCACCCGCGGGTGAACCATCCCGGAGCCCAGTATCTCCAGCCAGCCTGTGTCGCCACAGATTCTGCACCCGCTTCCGCCGCAGATAATACAGGAAATATCAACTTCAGCGCTTGGTTCTGTAAAGGGGAAAAAACTGGGTCTAAAGCGCAATTTTCTGCCCTCACCAAACATTTCCCTGGCAAAAAGCATTAAAATACCTTTCAGGTCTGCCATAGATATCCCCTTGTCCACCACCAACCCCTCAACCTGCTGAAACATCGGTGAGTGAGTTACATCATCATCTCTGCGAAACACTTTCCCTGGACAGATAATTTTAACAGGCAGCCTGGGTGCTATTTTTTCCATAGTCCGAATCTGTACCGGAGAGGTATGCGTACGCAAAAGGACTTCCGGATTTATATAAAAAGAGTCCTGCATATCCCTGGCCGGATGTTCTTTGGGCATATTAAGTGCTTCAAAATTATAATAGTCCAACTCTACTTCAGGACCTTCAGCAATCATAAACCCCATACAAGAAAATATTTCCTCTATTTCCTGCGTAATAATGGTTAAGGGATGTTTCCCGCCAAGGCAAAAAGGTTTTCCCGGAAGAGTAATATCCTGACGTTCTTTTTCCCAGCGCAGAGAAGACTCCTTCTCTTTAAGCTGTTGTTTCCGGGTTTCCAGCAATTGTTCTGCAGAACTTTTGAATTCGTTGAGTAATTTCCCAAACAGAGGCCTTTCCTCAGCGGAAAATTTACTCATACCTCGCATCAACGCCGTTACTTCTCCTTTTTTCCCCAGAAACCTGATGCGAAGCTGCTCGACTGTTTCAAGATCCTGCGCCTCATTAATTTCTTGTTGGAACTGTAAACGTAATTTTTCGATTTTCTCACGAACTGTTTCCTGCATTTTTTAAACCTCCCCGGTAAACGAACTAATAATTGATTAGTAATCTATCTTTTACCATTCTACCCTTATCTAAACCAAAAAACTTTCGCCCTCTTTATGGGACGAAAGTTCTCCGCGGTACCACCCTTCTTAACTCACTCAAGAGTTCTCTCCAAAACGATAACGGTGCATTCCGAAAGCGGTTTACTCGTGATAAATGCCTTTCAACCGTTAACTCAGGGGCGAACTTCATCGAGGTTTTCTCAGAAGGCTTCCAGCCAAGGCCCTCCTCTCTGCAGAGATTCAACACTGGACTACTCTTCCCCTTCATAGTCTTAAATAATTTAATTGTTTAACAGGAGCGGAGTCGTTTATATAATAAATAAGCAGCTACTGAACCGGTACTTTCAAATAATTTCCAGAAAAATTCGGCGGTCAACATAAAATGACCCCTTTCCTTAATCTTTCAGGACCTGGATAAATTATAGCATAACTCAATTAAAAAAACAATGTGAAGTTGGGTTATAATAAGTTTTTTACAAGAATATTCCGTCAATCAAATGAATAAAAGCCGCTCTTTCATTCTATTAATTTTAATTCCTTACTTCTGGCTTCTGAGCAATTAAATGGAACTCTTTTTGGCGCTGATTTTCCAGAATAAAAGCTGCTGCAGCAATAGCGGCATTAAGTATATTAAATTTTCCTTGTAAAGGGATATACGCTTTTGTTT
>CAYQQF010000035.1:0-12144 GCA_964419485.1 uncultured Dethiobacter sp. | reverse complement strand
ATTATAACGCTTTGAAACATATATTTCAAGTCTGCTAAAAATTACTTTGCGTAAAAGCAACTTGCCCGGGTTTTTACTAAAATCCCGTTTTATTAAGGTTTTTCTTCTTGAGAGATAGAAAGGTAATATTGTGCTGCTTGAGCTTCGGAAGAGTCTTCAGGTGCATACTCAAGCACTTTCCCCCACTGTTCCTTTGCTTCATCCTCACGTTTGAGGCCGGAAAGAAAGATGCCATAATAAAGGTGGGCCACGGAATTCTCTTCATCCAGTGCCAGTGTTTCCTGAAAATACTCTTCAGCAACATCGTAATCATTCTGTGATAAGGCTAATAAAGCAATGTTAAGAGTAATTTCCGGGGATATCTCTCCGTTTTCAACAGCACGAATCAGATATTCACGGCTCTGTCTTCCGTATTTATCTCCTTGATCTTCAAAACCCTGCTGCCAGGAAATTGTAGCCATATTGTAACACAGGTTACCCAGTTCTACGGCTAAGGCACCGTCTCCGGGGTTCTGCTCCAAAGCCTCTTCCAGCGAAGCAACTCTCTTTTCCATCTCAACAAGCTGCGGGTCTTCCGCCTGGCCGAAGTTTTTTTCACCCGTTAAAAAGTCTACAAAACCGAGCACCGCACTCAGCACCAGGCCCAACACTAAAAAAAGCGCTATTGCCATATAAAGAATTTGTTTTTTACGAGCTTTTTTTTGCCCCCTGCTGCTCTGACGCATTAAAACGACCACCTTACTGTAAAAGTTACAAACCTCTTATGCACCAGCACTACTTAATACAAGCAAAGAAGCACAGTTTTCACAATAAACAAGCTGACCCGGAGTCATAAGGCGCGCCTTAAAAGACGAAGGAAGCGAAACATTGCATATCCCACAGAAACCGTTTTCTACCAGGGAAATGCATCTTCCTCCCCCAGAACGCTTGCTCAGCTCCCTGTATTTTTGCAATAACCCTTCCTCAATCTTTGCGGTGAGTTCATCACGACAAATAGACAGTTCTTCCAACTCTTTTTGAGCATTTTGTCTGTCTTCCCGCGCCTTAGTTTTCATCTTCTGCAGCGTTTTCTTTTCCTCTTGCAACTGTTTTTGCAAACTGCTGATTTCGCTTTCCTGGTTTTCCACTGTTTCCATATGAACAATTATTTCATCTTCCTGAAGCTCTCTGTCTTTCCCCAAAGAGTGAACTTTCTTCTCCATACTCTCCAGTTCTTTGACGTTTCCGATTTTTCCATTATATAATTTTTGATTAAGCTCTTTCAACAACGCGGAAATTTTAGCAACATCCATTTCTTTTATTCTCTGTGCTTTTTTTTCATCCAAAATTTCCTTTTCTTTTTGCTGCACTTTTTTCTCCAGCAATTCTACTTCCTTTACTTTTTCACGATATTGTAAAACACTGGGAATGTTCTGTAAATCCAGCTCTTTCTTATTCTTTTCCTGTTCCACTTCCTGCAATTCCCACAGGAGTCTTAGCTGTTCCATATTTTATTCCCCTTTTCTTTGTGAAAAAGATACAAAAATTCCATTCTAAACAAGAACATGCCACATTTTTTTTCTTTTTTTAGAGATTAATATCCTGGTTGAGAAATTATTCTGCAACATTTTTTCTCTGAGAAAAGACGCCATAGAAGACACAACCGGCCATTCAGTCGCATCATGTCCCGCGTCAATCAGGGCCATTCCGTTTAATTCAGCCTGCTGAGCTTGATGAAATTTTACATCTCCGGTTAGAAAAACATCGGCCCCTGTGTGCAGGGCGTTTTCGAGATAATCGCCTCCGCTTCCTCCCAAAACCGCCACCTTTTGCACCTTTGCCTTCAAATCTCCCAGGACTTTTAGGCAATCCGGACGAAGAAATCTCCGGCAACGTTCCGCCAGTTCCAGCAATAAAACCGCTTCTTTTAGTTCTCCTACTCTTCCCAAACCCCAAACTTGTCCATTAAGGTTAAGAGGATAAAGATCATAAGCAACCTCTTCATAGGGGTGAGCGGCAAATAAGGCTTTGATGACTTCGTTGCGCCTGTTCTTGGGAAGAACCGTTTCCAGACGAAATTCCTTGACCCTTTCCAGTGTCCCCTCTTTCCCGATAAAGGGAGAAGAGCCTTCCCGGGGTAGAAATGTTCCCGTGCCCAAAAGCTGGTAAGTGCAGTGAGAATAATTGCCGATCCATCCGGCTCCGGCGCTTGAAATGGCATCGCGGACGCGTTCTTCAAATCCCTCCGGAACAAAGGTCACCAGCTTTTCCAATTCATCACCGCCCGCAGGGACAAGAATTTCCAAATTGGCAAGTCCTAAAATCTCGGCAAGAACATCGTTTACACCTCCGGGAGCCACATCCAAATTAGTATGAGCAGAGTAAAGCGTAATCCCTTCCGACAAGGCACGAGCAACCAGGTTTTCCCGCGGGTTTTGTAAATCAATCGTTTTAAGCGAGTGGAATAAGAAAGGATGGTGCGTAAAGATAAAAGAGGCCCCCATTTCAAGCGCCTCTTCCAATACTTCGGTTGAAAAATCCAATGACAAGAGAACTGCGGGCACTTTACTCCGGAGGTCTCCCCACTGCAGTCCGGTTACATCTCCGGATAAAGCACTTCCGGGAGGCGCGATCTCTTCTATCAAAGAAACCAGTTCATTTCCTGTGGCTAATATTTTCCAGCACCCCTTTAACCGTTTGATAACGATGATAAAAATAACTCCATCTATGTTCTCTTTTACCGGACCTGACTCTGCTCAGCCCTCGCAAAATCTCTTCGTAACGCTTTAATTTTCCCTCCAGCCAGGGTATGACAAGAGGATCTTCTCCCCGCAAAAGATCAGGACCAAGTTCAAGATAAAGCGGTTCCCGAATTTCTCCCGTTCCTTTCTCCGCAGCGATAATTTCATAAAAATGGCCTCTTTCCAGAACCAGCTTTTCACGGAAAAAAGAAAACCTGTGGGCAAAAAGCCAGCGCCTTACCAGGGGAAGGTCTCCCATCGGCTGTAAGACAATCCGCCTGTAACGCCGCAGTTCTTCACCTGCAGCCATAAGTATTTTGCAGATACTTAGTCCGCCGATCCCTGCGAGAACAACAACTTCCACTCCGTCCTGAGCTTTAAGAGCCAGCAGCCCGTCGCCGGTCCGCAGCTCCACTTTATGTTCCAGATTAAAAAATGAAATTGTTTCCCTGGCCTTTTTTGTATTGTTAACAGATTTTTCTACGGCGATAACTCTGGGACAACCTTTTTCAGTAACCAGGTGAACGGGGAGATAGGCATGATCCGTTCCAATGTCTGCAACCACTGACCCGGCAGGGACAAAAGAAGCAACCCCTGCCAGGCGAGGCTTTAATTTCACTCCAAACCATCCTTCTTCAAGTTAAAAATGCACCTTTATTTTATATTTACCAAGTTCCATGAAAAATATAAAATTCCTGCTAACCACTTTTTCAAATTAATAATTACGAGTACGCGGCAAACACAATTACCGCTATATTGGAAAAATAATTGTTCTTACTTTTTTCTGGTAAATTAAGACAAAATTAAGGAAAAACCTTGACAGGGCAGCCGACTCCTGTTATATTTGAAATGTACTAATGTTATAGTACAATATTACAGTAATACGGAGGCTTTATGTGGTACTATGTTGATCCGCACAGCGGCATACCAATCTATGTCCAGATAAAGGAACAAATCAAAAAAGCGGTGGCCACAGGTTTGCTCTCCGAGGGACAACAAATGCCTTCGGTGCGTGAACTGGCTTTAAAACTTACCATCAATCCCAATACCATAGCCAAGGTCTATCAGGAGTTGGAACGTGAGGGAGTTCTCCAAACAGCACGCGGTTTGGGCAGCTTTGTGGCCGAACGCCGGGAGAATTCTGGACCTCAGCAGGAAGCATCCCTGGACAGGGCTTTGGAAAAGTTAATGGTGGAAGCCTACCAGCTCTCTGTAGATACGGATACACTGTACGCCTGTTTTATAAAAAAACTGAACGCCTGGAAAAATCGTTTTAAGAAAGGGGTGAAAGGAGAATGAGTCTGGCGATTGAATTTGAGAACATCAGTAAAACATTTGGAGAAAAAAAGGCCGTAGATAACCTGTCACTACAGGTGACAGCGGGCAGTATTTTTGGCTTTCTGGGCCCCAACGGTGCAGGAAAGACCACAACAGTTAAAATGATGTTGGGTCTGATAAGGCCCGATGGGGGTCGGGGCAAGGTACTGGGCCGGGACATCGTGCGGGAATCGAAAGCTATTCGCAGTAAAATCGGTTATGTGGCCGAGGTGCAGGAAATGTACAGGTATATGACGGTCCAGGAAATTATCAATTTTTGCAGCCCGTTTTATCTCAACTGGAATGATACCCTGGCAAAAAAATACCTGAACCTTTTTGACCTTCCAGCAAAGAAAAAAATTAAAAACCTGTCCAAGGGAATGAAGACGCAACTGGCTTTGCTTTTGGCCATGGCGCCGGAACCCGAACTGCTGATTTTGGATGAGCCCACATCAGGATTGGACACTATTAACCGGCAGGAATTTTTGCGTATCATTCTGGAGGAAATAGCAGTACAGGAGAAAACGGTCTTTCTTTCTTCACACCTGCTGCATGATGTGGAACGGGTGGCCGACCAGATAGCAATTATTAGTCAGGGAAAGCTAATCGATGTACGTTCCGTAGATGAACTGAAAACTTACGTAAAGAAAATCAGGGTAGTCTTTCAGAAAGAAGTGCCGGCCGAATTGTTCTCCCGGCCCGGCATCCAGGGCTATACCCGTGAAGGCAGCGCTTACCTGATTTCCGTAGAGAATAACCTGCAGGATATTTTAAATAGTATTAAGGAGTATCCGTATTATACCCTGGATATTATCGACCAGAACCTGGAAGAAATTTTTATAGAAAAGGTCGGGAGGAGTAAAGAATGAACGGCACACTACTGCGAAAAGAACTCCGCGAAGCGCGCTGGAAGCTTGTCCTGGGTACAGCGATCCTGGCAGCAATGGCAGTATTTATTCCCTTAAGCTTTAACTTTATTAAAGAGCTAATTTTCGCTATTCCACAGGAACAACTGGAGAGGTATGGCAGCATGATGCCCGTCAACATCTTTAACGATTTTACGCTCTACCTCTGGAGTCAGTGGAATGCCAAAAATCTCACACAGATCGGCACAATACTGACGGTTTTAGTGGGGATGAATCTGATTGCCGGTGAAACGAACGGTCAGACAGCCGGCTTTTTGCTGACAAGGCCTGTTTCCAGACGAAACATTTTTCTAACCAAAGCGCTGGCAGGTATGCTGATCATTATATCTATGGTCTGGTTCTCCACCATAATAATGGTCATAACCGTGCATTTTACACCATATACCATTGATACGGGGCGCCTGTTTGTAACGACGGCGATAACCACCCTTGGGCTTTTGGTGTTGTTTTCTTTAGCCTTGCTGTTCTCGACCCTCATCGATGATTCGGTCAAAGCCGGAGGGGCAACGGCCCTCGTTATTATTCTGATGGTATTTTTCGGCTGGATTGAACCGCTTAGATACTTGAATCTTTTTAACTACATGCACGGAGCCCGTTATTTTATTGGCGGTATTTTCCCCGTTATATCGGCAGCAATTATGTGCGTTGCCATACTGGTCCTGTTGGCTGCCGGGTTAAAATTGTTTGAAAAAAAGGAGTTTTAAAGCGAAACGATCGCTTATTTTCTTTGAGGAGGATAAAAATAATGTTACTGACTACCACTGACGTAAAGGTTGACTATGAAGTTCTGGGTATCGTCCGGGGCAACAAGGTAAAGGCGGTTCATCTCGGCAAAGATATCGCCGCCTTTGTTAAGAACATCATCGGGGGTGATGTCTCGGAATATGCCGACTTAATGAGTGAAGTAAGAGATGCCGCATTCGAGGAAATGATTAAAGAAGCAGAAAAATTGGGTGCCAACGCCATAGTGGGCATCCGCTTTTCTTCTTCGACAATCTCCAGCGGTATGGCGGAGATATACGTCTACGGGACGGCAATTAAAATTTAAGTTGGTTAGCTTTCTTTTTTCATTAGCCCGTATAAAAAAAACTCCATTAACTGGCTTAGAGTATCTTCGGCGGTTAAGCCATTGGCAACGATAAAATCAGGATTGGCTACAGCCTGGAAAGAAGCGGTTATGGCAGCCGTCACAATGCGAGGATCAAAGTCTCTGATAAGCCCCTTATTTTTTTCATCCAAAAACAGTTTTGATTTAATAATATTTTCAACATTTTTCATGCGAAAAGTATCGATCTTCTTCCAGTAATGGGGATAATGCTTTTGCAGATCACCGAGCACCAGAGGATGAAAAAAAGTCTGTACGATCTGGTGCAAGATACGCAGCATATATGCTACGATTTCATCCGGCTTGTGATGGGAGGACACAAACTCCTCAATTATTGATTCTATATTCGCCATTAATTTTTCCAGGACAGCCTCAATCATTTCATCCTTGCTGCGGAAATACCGGTAAAGGGTGCGTTTGCTCATACCGGACTCGGCAGCCAGTTCATCCATGGTCACCCGGTAAAAACCCCTGGTTTTGGAAAGCTCCAGAAACGCGGAAAGAATTCTCTCCTTGATAGTAAAACCTCCTTTGTGAAGTGAAGCACAGGGACGGTTCTTTTGCTTCAGACTATCTTTTTCTTGAATTTCAGGGCACTAACTATCAACAGTACCACCGTAAAAACCAGCAGGGCTGTAACCTGCCCTACCAGGTAGGAAAAGCCGATCCCCTTTAATACTATACCCCTGATGATATCCAGGTAATAAGTGAGAGGAATTAAATTGCTGATATAATAAATCAGGCGGGGCATGGCATCCCGAGGAAACATAAAACCCGAAAGCAGGATGCTGGGCAGCATGACGAAAAAGCCCATCTGCATGGCCTGCATCTGCGTCCTGGCCACATTGGAAATCAGGATGCCCAGCCCCAGGGAAGCTGTAATGAAAAAAAGAGTTAATAAGTAAAGTTCCATAAGGCTGCCTCTGATGGGTACACCAAAAACGGTAACGCCTATAATAAGAGCCAGAGTAATCTGTAAATAGCCCAGTATGATATATGGCACTATTTTCCCGATCATTAATTCTATGGATTTGATGGGCGTTACCATTAATTGTTCGAGGGTCCCCCTCTCCCTTTCCCGCACAATACCCATAGAAGTAAGGAGAACCATGGTCATGGTTACCACGGTACCCAGGATGGCCGGGACCATAAAATATGCCGTTATCCCGTCAGGGTTATACCAGGGACGTACTCTGATATCATAAGGCGGCCCCGCCAGCCTCACTTTCTCAGCAAGTATTTCCTGCGACTTGATCAACCCGATCGAATTGGCTATAGCGATAGCCTGATTGGCAACCATGTTGTCGCTGGCATCCACCAGCACCTGCACCTGTGCCGGGACACCCTTGTTGACACTGACGGCAAAATCCGGGGGGAAAACTATTCCAACCCTGGCTTTTCCGCTGTCTATCATTTTGTTTACATCTCCATAGCTATCGGCGACATACTCAATATCAAAATAACCGGAAGCGCTGAAAGCATCGAGCAGCGCCCGGCTTTCGCCCGTTAAGGACTGGTCAAAGACCACTGTGGAAATATGTTTTACCTCTGTCTGGATGGCAAAGCCAAAAAGTAAAAGCTGAACCAGAGGAAGCAAAAAAACCAGGGCCAGAGTCATCTTATCCCGGCGCATTTGTAATAGTTCCTTCTGCAATACCGCAATTATTCTATGCATTGCTTTCACCCGCTCTCTGACGTTCGGCCAAAGCAATAAATACGTCCTCCAGAGACGGAACTATGGGTCTGGGTCCTGTTCCGCCAAATTCACGCAAATCTTTTATATACTTTTCGCCGGTCAATAAAACATGGAGCAAAGAACCATGAATGGTGCACTCTTTCACATAGGACAATTTTTCCATGGTGTCGATTCTCTCCATAGCCCGGGGGATGGCCAGCTCTACCAGGAAACCCTGGAGTGTATTTCTTTTCAGATATTCGGGAGTATCTACGGCCATCAGCTTTCCCGCTGAAATGAAAGCAATTTTATTGCAGCGCTCCGCTTCGTCCATAAAATGCGTTGTCACCATCACAGTCATCCCCTGAGCGGCTAATTCCTGGATAATATTGAAAAACATCCTCCGGCTGGTAGGACTCACGCCGCTGGTGGGTTCATCCAAAAAGACAATATCCGGACCGGCCATAATGGCACAGCCCAGGGCCAGGCGCTGCTTCCAGCCTCCGCTGAGGTTTGCCGCCGGCTCCTTTTCCCGGCCTGTCAAACCGGCCATCTTTATCATTTCCTTAATACGCTTCTTACGCACCCCCCTGGGAATACCGTAAATAGCAGCATAAAAATTTAAATTTTCCACTACGCTGAGATCATCATAGAGGCTGAACTTTTGGGACATGTAACCAATGCGGGCTTTGATTCTTTCCGTTTCCCGCAAAAGATCGTAACCCAGAATGTTGGCAGAACCGCTGCTGGGTTCCAGGATGCCGCAGAGCATCCTGATAACTGTTGACTTTCCCGCCCCGTTGGGACCCAGAAAACCGTAAATCTCCCCTGGTTTAATTTTTATATTAAGTTTATCGACGGCTGTAAATTTACCAAAAACCCTGCTCAGCTCCCTGGTTTCCACAACGTATTCCATCAGACCACCTCTTTCTCGGCCAGGGATACAAAGATATCGTCCATGGAGGGCCTGATTACCTGCAGGGACTCCACAGGAATCCCCCGCTGTTCCAGGGCATAACGGATATCTTCAACTCTGTCCGGCTCCTCCAGCACCAGATGATAACGTTCTCCTAACAAATAGGAATCCTCTACTCCCGCCAGGTCGCGGAGAAAAGCAGTTTGTTTTACCTCGGCCTTCAGCTCCAGGATAGTAAAAGGATACTTATCTTTAAGCACCTGGGGGGAATTAATAGTCACTATCCGGCCCTGGTCCATAAAAGCAACCTTGGTACAGAGTTCGGCTTCATCCATATAGGGCGTGGAAATTAAGATGGTCATGCCGTCTCTGTTAAGATTATAAAGGATTCTCCAAAATTCTTTGCGGGACCCGGGGTCTACACCATAGGTAGGCTCATCCAAAACGAGTATTTTCGGACGGGTTACCAGAGCACAGGTCAGAGCCAGCTTTTGTTTCATTCCTCCGGAGAGATTATCGGCCAGACGCTTCTTAAACTGGATAAGACCTGTAATCTCCAATATTTCATCAGCCCGCTTGATTATGGTCTTTCTGTCCAGTTTATACATGGCACCAAAAAAATTGATATTTTCCATCACCGTCAGGTCCCCGTAAAGGCTGAAACGCTGGGGCATATAACCCAGCTTTTCTCTTTCTGCCAGCCGTTCGGGGACTACGTCCAGTATTAAGACACGCCCTTTATCAGGTGTAATAAGTCCGCAGACCATACGCATTAAGGTAGTTTTGCCCGCTCCATCAGGTCCGACTAAACCGCAAATTTCCTGTTTTTCTACCTGCAAATTAACAGCCCGGACTGCCTGCAGAGGGCCAAAGGACTTGCTTAATTCTACGGTTTTAATCACCTGGCTCACCCCCGGAAAAAACCACATCAGCAGGCATTCCCGGTTTAAGGATACCACCCTCGCTGCTGATGCCAATTTTTACGGCAAAGACTACATTTGTTCGTTCCTGCTTGGTCTGGATTGTTTTGGGCGTAAATTCGCCCTTGGCCGCTATCTCTTCAACAACCCCTTCAAAGCTCTCAGGCCAACCGCTCACTGTAAAGAATACTTTCTGACCCAAAGCTACCCGGGGAAGATCATCGGTAGGAATATATACTTTTATCCAGAGGTCTTCCATATTAACAATGGCAGCCAGCGATGCCCCTGCTGCAACATACTCGCCTAATTCATAGTTTTTTGACACTACCACTCCATCAAGGGAAGAATATATTTTTAGATCATCCAGCATGGCATCTGTAGCTTTAAGGATTGCTTTGTTGCGGTCTACTTCCACCCTGGCGGCATTAATCGCTTCCCGACGGCTTCCGGCCGATAAGAGGTTGACACGGGCTTCAGCAGCCTGTAACTGGTTTTGACAGATTTCCAGGGCTGTCCGAGCTCTCTCACACTCTACCTCGCTAACGGCTCCTTCCTCCAGAAGCATTTCCAGCCTTGCCACATCGTCAGCTGCCCGGCTCAGATTGGCCCGGGCAATATTCACGTTAGCCTCGGCCTCTTTAATCTCCTGCGCTCTGGCCCCGGACTGCAGGTCGGCCAACCCGGCCTCGGACTTTAACACGCTTAATTCATCCCTTTCCCTCTGGGCCACCAGATCATTACGGCATAATTCGGCGACCAACTGACCCTTTTTTACCGTATCGCCTGCTTTTATTGCCAGGCTCTCAATTGTTCCGGCCAGTTTTGCCTGCAGGTCTACACTGGTAGCTTCAATAGTACCCGTAGCCCGGATCTCTTCCGGCCCGCCCTGAAAATATGCCCGCCATAACCAGAAAGAACCCGCCAAGATGACTAATACTACGATAAGAACGGTAATCTTTTTCTTATACATTGCCTCTCCCTCCTACGGCATAATATGAACGGACAAGTATACTATTGTTACCCTTATAGTTTACCTGGTTGCATATTAGCATTATTTGGTCAAGAAAGCAATACCCTCAAGAAATTGCCTTACAATTAAAAAAATTACATTGGCATATAGTCTCAAGTGTTGCGGTAAAATATATCAGCAACTTTGCGGGAACTTTGGGCGTACATAACAAAACCGGGATTTCATAAATCCCGGTTCTATCGTGATGGGCGAAGAGGGATTTGAACCCCCGTCCCCCTGCTTGTAAGCAGGAAAGTGATTATTACTAAGATTTCGTTGCTCGGCCACGAACAGTCCCCTTTTGTGACGATCCAGGAGTCCGTGAAGCTTTTGAGTCCGTCCTAGTAATAAGTTTGTATTTTTCCAAGATCTTCGGATCTTGCTTTAACAAACTTAGTATCCTTCTTGCCGGACCATTAGGCATATTTCTTCCTGCTTCCCATGCTTCAACTGTTTTCGTTGAAACACCAAGAAATTTAGCAAAAACACCTTGCGTCATTTTGGTATCGGTTCGAATTTTTTTAATCTCTGCCTTGTCAAAATTCACCAGGGATTTCACACTTATTTTTGAAGTCCTTGCTTTAATAGCACCTTTTTCATATTCAATGGCTTCTTTAAGCCCTTTTGTAATACTGTCATATACGCTCATCGATAATCTCTCCTTTGTCTTAAGGTTTGTTCTAATAGAATTATTAGTTTTTTAATGCTATTGCGTTCAGCATCTGATAAATCATCTTTTTGACTTTTATGATATGCTGTTATTAAATATATTTTTTTGAATACAACAAAATCAATATAGAAAACTCTTACGCTACCACTTTCCCCTTTGTTTTCTATGGCAAACCTCATTTTCCGAAGTCCACCTGTTCCCTTTATAACTTCTCCAGATTTAGTATTTGATAATAATTCCAATTGCAGTTCTTTTAAATCTTCGTCATCTAAACCAATCTTCTTCCACATCTTATCAAATTCGGGCATCATGACAAACTCTCTAATCAATTAACATCTTTCTCTATTAGTATATCTATCATCGCTTACATTATACCCTATTCAATAGGGTATATCAACAGAATTTATTAGGCTTTTTAGGTGACATTTTCATAGAACAGTATAATGCTCCCAAGACCTGAGACACGAACCGGAAAAAATAAGTTATAATGAAGCCATGAACAAGCGAAATCAATACTCAGCAGAATTCAAAACTAAAGTTGTCCTGGAGGTGCTCCGGGAAGAAGCCACCGTCAATGAGATTGCAGCTAGGCATAGTATCAACCCAGTTATGGTGAGCCGCTCTGGAGCCGGGATTCACCTCTGACCCGCGGCGATTTTTCTCCTAAATACACGCAGGGGCTCGTAAATGTTAAAGGTAACATTTACGAGCCCCTAAATTTTCCCTGGTGGGCGAAGAGGGATTTGAACCCCCGGCCCCCTGCTTGTAAGGCAGGTGCTCCCCCGCTGAGCTATTCGCCCAAAAAATAAAATGGTGACCCCTAGGGGATTTGAACCCCTGCTGCCAGCTTGAAAGGCTGGTGTCCTAACCGATTAGACGAAGGGGC
>CAYQQF010000034.1:0-12516 GCA_964419485.1 uncultured Dethiobacter sp. | reverse complement strand
GATGCTCTTTTAACTCTGGCTTTCGATATTTTATCCCGTGAACATGATAAAGAAGAAGGCGATTATATCTCTTTATATACAAAAACAGTACCTGCTGAAATCAGATTAAAAATCATTGCGGAACTCTCCGGGGCTGCCGGTACTCAGGGAATGATCGGCGGACAGGTAGCGGATCTTGAATCTGAAGGAAAGAACATCTCACCTCAGAAGATAGACTATATAAATTCGCACAAAACAGGAGCACTTTTGGTCTCTTGTTTTCGCCTGGGAGTTTACCTGGGAGGCGGAGGCATTGATGATTTGGAACGTCTTACCGCCTGTTCTGCCGCCATCGGAAGTACGTTTCAAGTTGTAGATGACCTGCTTGATCTGGAAGGGAATAGAGAAAAAATGGGCAAAGACCGGGGTGTTGACAGCAAATTAAATAAAGCTACTTATTTGTCTCATTTTGGCCTGGAAGAAGCGAAGTCACTTCGCGATAAAGATTTTCAACGCTCTATTAAACTCCTGAAGTATTATGGAAACCGATCAATATCTCTTCAAAACCTCGTTAAGTTCATGCTTTACAGGGATTATTAGTATTTTGGGTAATCTTGAGTTGTAAAGCTCGATATGTTATAATCAATAAAACACAGGTGGTGCAGTATCCTAGTTGACACATCGTTCTGGAGGGCGGGCCTAAAAATCCGTTTAAGGGCACATCGATGAAGTTCCTTGTGCTGGCTGCCGAAGCCCAGTCGGGGGTTGGTGCTGGGAGTTAAGAAGGATGGGGCGATCTACAAAGGCATGTAGGCGTTGACCCTGCCTTCGCGGAGACCTAAGTACGTGGCGTATTACCGTACGGTAAATGGTTACGGCTTAGAATAGAACCTGTGTGCGGCAGACGCTGTGCACAGTGTAGCCTGCCTTGAGTGGTTTTCGGGGGAGAAAGGCCAATGGTCCTTGGGAAACCAAAACTGCAAAAGAGGCTAAAGAGCGGTTAAGTGTCATGGAGGAAATCTCCTAGGCTGTTCCCACCGGAGGGAGACTCTGAGGGGATTAAAGTGTGGACTTAGTGGTAATCCAGCCCTGTTGATGGCAACACTGCAGAGATGGCCTTAAAAGGAAACTGCCTGGTTGGTGACGACCAGGTGGTCATTTGGGAAAACCAGCTGGACCTGAAGCCGCAAAGTTTACCCGTAGAGTTGCCACCTGTGTTAAGATTTTACTAATATGTTCAGAAGTCAAAATTAATGATGGGATACCCGTTTTCAGACGTTCCTTTTTGATTTCTGTTTCTTGAGCAGGTGTAATTTTTGCCCAAAGAAAAACAAAAGAGGCAAAAAAAAGGAAGGGCATGCTGGGTTTTTTTAGTTGGTTTTTGGACATTTTTCCTTGCCATTGCTTTTACATTGATAACACGTTTCTTGTTACATAGTTTCCAATCGATCATTCTTTCTTTTCTTCTTCTTTTACTCATTATAATAATTGGGATTGTATTTGATATTGTCGGAACCGCAGTAACTGCTGCCAGTGAAAAACCCTTTCATGCCAAAGCGGCCAAAAAAATTTTTGGTGCTAAAATGGGAATTTATTTAGTTCGGAATGCGGATCGCGTGGCGAACTTTTGTAACGATGTAGTAGGTGATATTACCGGCATAGTAAGCGGTGTTGCAGCTGCAGTGATTATTGTAAATATTTCTCTTGCCAAACCTTCACTAAATGAAATTGCACTTAGTATTCTGCTGGCCGGCCTGGTTTCTGCTCTGACAGTTGCAGGAAAAGCCTATGGTAAAACTATTGCTATAAAAAAGCCGACCTATATTGTTTTTTTCTTTGCACGAATACTGACAACCTTTTCTAATATTTTAAAAGGCAGGAATAAAAAGAAACAAAAAATTTGAATTTCTAGAGAAATGCGGTGATCCTTTGGAGACGATTCTGGAAAGGATCAACGATCCCAGCACTTTAAGAAAACTATCTCTTCTAGAACTGGAACAACTGGCAAAAGAAATCAGAGAACTCATGGTCAACGTTATTTCAGGCAGAGGAGGGCATTTGGCATCGAGTCTTGGTGTTGTCGAATTAACTATCGCTCTTCATCGAGTTTTTGAAACGCCTTATGACAAAATTGTTTGGGATGTTGGTCACCAGTGTTATGCACATAAAATTTTAACAGGAAGAAGAGAAAAGTTTACTACCATTAGAAGTTTCGGCGGTCTTAGCGGATTCCCCAAACGAGAAGAAAGTATTTTTGATGTTTTTAGCGTGGGGCACAGCAGCACATCTCTTTCTGCAGCCCTGGGGATAGCCCTGTCCAGAGATCTGCAGGGTAAAGATTTTAATGTTGCAGCAGTAATAGGCGATGGAGCTTTGACAGGCGGCATGGCTTTGGAAGCAATGAACTATGCCGGCCATATTGGTACAGATATTATCGCCGTGTTAAATGATAACGAAATGTCCATCAGCCGGAATGTTGGCGGACTGCCGTCTTACCTGACAAGAATACGGACAGATCCCAAATACTTTCGTTTTAAAGAAGACATTGAACTGCTGCTGGGACGTATCCCGGCGATAGGGAAAACAGTTCTTCGTTCAGCTGAGCGAATAAAAGATCGCCTCAAATATCTTGTTGTGCCGGGAGTACTTTTTGAAGAGTTGGGTTTCACTTATCTGGGTCCGATAGACGGTCATAATATTGCCGTGATAGGTGAGACACTCAGTCAAGCAAAAGCTTTGAAGGGCCCTGTGCTGATACATGTGGTTACTCAAAAAGGAAAAGGGGTTTCTTATGCCGAAAAAGAACCTCACCGCTTTCACGGCATAGGACCATTTGATAAAGAAACGGGTAAAACGAAAACAGAACAAACTTTAAATCCTCTCTACCGGACATATAGCGAGATATTCGGTTCAACCTTAGTGGAGCTGGCTTCGGAGGATAATTCCATTGTTGCCATAACAGCTGCCATGGCAACAGGTACAGGGCTGGGAACCTTTTTTGAACAATTTCCAAACCGTTCATTTGATGTGGGTATTGCCGAACAACATGCCGTAACAATGGCTGCCGGATTGGCTGTTGAAGGGATTAAACCCGTAGTGGCTATTTACAGCACCTTTCTGCAGCGTGCTTACGATCAGCTTCTTCAGGATATCTGTATGCAAAAACTTCCTGTTGTTTTTGCCATTGATAGGGCCGGTGTGGTAGGAGATGACGGAGAAAGCCATAATGGGCTTTTTGATTTCGCCTATCTTAGACCCATGCCGGAAATAATTCTGATGGCTCCTTCCAGTGGTAAGGAACTGGCCTCTATGTTAAAAACAGCCTTATCATTAAACTGTCCCGCAGCGATTAGATTTCCGCGGGGGAAAACGGAATATCCCGACTCCCCGGCCCAACTTATCGCCCCGGGAGAGGGAGAGCTGTTAAAAGAAGGAGAAGATATTTTAATACTTGCTGTTGGTTCCATGGTTGCACCGGCTTTAGAAGCTCACGAACTCCTTTCTGCCAAAGGAATTTCGAGTTGTGTCCTTAACGCTCGCTTTGTTAAACCTCTGGACCGAAAGCTGATCTGCACCTGGGCTAAAAAATGCGGGCGAATTTTAACCGTAGAAGAGCATCTTGTCACCGGAGGCTTTGGCAGCGCTGTTTTGGAAATGTTGTTCGAAGAGCAATTAAACGATATTTACGTCAAACGGATGGGAATAACAGATCCTTTTACCGGACACGGGACCAGAGATGATATTCTGTCCCTTTATCACCTTACCGGAGAAGGAATCGCCGATCAAGCGGAAAAAATGTTTTTAACCTCTAAAAAGTCAGGAATTAGAAGCAATAAATTTGTTCTGAAAAAGGCCCGGTAAATAATGGTAAAAAATATCGGAAGAAAAAAACGTCTCGATCTGTTGCTGGTAGAAAAAGGACTGGTTAATACCAGAAGCAGGGCCAGAGGGGAAATCATGGCAGGGCACGTTTTTGTCGATGGGAAAAGGCAGGATAAAGCAGGCTTAATGCTTTACTCCGACGCCCTCATAGAACTTCAGGGTTCACATAACCCTTATGTCAGCCGCGGAGGCCTTAAACTGGAAAAAGCCCTGCAAGAATTTAATATTAATCTTCAGGATAAAATTGTTCTGGATATAGGTGCTTCGACAGGGGGTTTCACCCATTGCTGCCTTGAGCATGGAGCAAAAAAAGTTTATGCTCTTGATGTCGGATACGGACAGTTGGATTGGGCCTTAAGAAATGACGACCGGGTAATAAATTTAGAACGCAAAAATGCCCGCTTTATAAAAAAGGATAATTTCTCCGAAATAATCAATCTGGTTACTATTGATGTTTCATTTATTTCGTTAACACTAATATTACCTGTAATTGCTGCTTTTCCTGTTCAAGAAATAATTTGTCTGATCAAACCTCAATTTGAAGCAGCTCCCCATCAAGTCCGAAAAAAGGGAGTTGTGAAAGATCCTTGCGTCCACAGGGAAATTTTGCGAAAAATTATGAATTCAGCCGGGCAGCTTTCCTATCAAATTACAGGGCTTACACATTCTCCCCTCAAAGGACCAAAAGGGAATATCGAATATCTTCTTTACCTTAATCGTATTGCAGAAAAAACGCAGCTAAAAACTGATGAGCTGGATAAAAAGGCATTTGATACAGTCTCTTTAGCTTTTCATATTTTGGGGACCGGAGATAAAAAGAAGGAGAATGCAGATAACAAATGTTAAAAGGTATTGGAGTAGTTCCAAACTGGCAAAAAACAAGGACTCAGGAAGTAATTCAATTTATAAGAAAATTTTTTAAGAAACATAATATTCCTGTCTATATTCTTCCTGATAAGCTTCCTCTGCTGAAATTACCTTCTCCCATTGAAGAATTCAAATCCTGGCCTGAAAAAGTTGAAATTGTTATTGTAGTCGGAGGAGACGGTACTTTCCTGCGGGTAGCCAGAGAAATGGCTTTTACAGATCTGCCGCTTTTAGGAATTAATTTGGGACATAAAGGGTTCCTCTCGGAAATCGAAGTTGCAGAGTTGGATATTTATTTACAGAAACTTATTGAAGGGAATTATACTTTTGGTAAAAGAATAATGCTGCAAACAGATGTTTACCGCGAAGAAGAGATCGTTTTTTCATCTATATCCTTAAATGATGCCATTATTTCACGGGGTCCATTCTCCCGCATCATTAAGTTGGACACCTATATAAATAACGATTTTCTAGAAAGTTATCCGGGAGACGGAGTTATTATCTCAACTCCGACAGGGTCAACGGGTTATTCTCTCTCAGCAGGAGGCCCTGTGGTAAACCCGTCTTTGAATATTCTTCTCGTAACACCAATCTGTCCCCATCTCCTTTACAAGCGTTCAGTTATTGTCAATAGTGATGATGTTATCAAAACAATTGTAGCAACTTCATCTGCAGACATTTTTCTTACTATGGATGGGCAAGAAGGTTTTCCACTGCAGTATATGGATAAAGTTATTGTCAAAAAGGCAGATTGCGTCACCAGAGTTATTACTTTCCAAAAGAATAATTTTTACAAACTGTTACACGATAAGCTTTTGGATGCCTGACACTCATCAACTTGCGACTGCGGACGGACTAAAATTTTAATCCTGCAGTCGGATAGTGAGGGATATGTACAGTGCTGTCATATTTACATCTGAGAAATTTTGCTCTTATTGACAACCTTTCTCTGGACTTTTTTCCAGGTTTAAATGTTTTAACCGGAGAAACCGGAGCAGGAAAATCAATTATACTGGGCGCTCTGGGCCTGATTCTCGGCGAAAGAGCTTCTGCAGAGCAGTTGCGAACCGGTTCCGAGCAGGCTTTTATTGAAGCGGTCTTTTCTCCACCCTGTCATTATCCATTTCTTGATACTTTAATGGAAGAAAACGGCCTTTCTTCTCAAGAGGAAATCGTGATATCCAGAGAGATATCTCTTAGCGGACGAAATCTCTGCCGGATTAATGGAAGAGCTGTCCCGCTGGTTACTTTAAAGAAAATCGGAAGTTTTTTAGTAGATATGCACGGTCAGCATAGCCATCAATCTCTTTTAAAAACAGATCAACATCTTTTTCTTTTGGACGAATTCGGCGATAAGGAACTTTCCGGTGCCAAAACCCATTATCAGCAGCTTTTTTCCTGCTGGCAGAAAATAAATAAGAATTTGCAATCTCTCGGTAAAAGTTCAGATGAAAGAAAACGTCAACTGGAATTGCTTTCCCATCAATACAATGAAATAATGGATGCTTCGCTCAGCAAAGAAGAAGAAGAAAACTTAAACCAAAGGCTTACTCTGCTGGATAACCTTGAAAGAATTCTTTCTATTGTTCACAGTGCGTATACTGACATTTACTCCGGCAGCGAAAATTCTGTATCCATTACGGATAAAATTAATACAATAAGAGACGATTTTGCATCTCTGCAAAAAATTGACCCTCAGCTGGCGAGTTTCATAAAACTTTTGGATGAAGCTTCAACCAACCTGTCGGAGCTGGGGCATGAACTCTATAATTATCAGGATAGTCTTAATTATCACCCCGATGAAAGAACGGAAATCGAAAATCGCCTGGAGATTTATCGCCGCCTGAAACGAAAGTATCAGTTAACAGTTGATGAACTTCTCTCCCTTGGCGTACAGTGCCGGGAGCAAATTCGCGACCTTAAGGCAAACGAAGAAGAGGCTCTTTCTCTGGAAAAAGAATACGAAAAGCTTTCTATTCAAGTTCAAGAAGCTGCCGGGCATCTTTTTGAACAAAGAAAAACTACAGCACAAAAACTTAAAAGACAGGTAGAAGCCATCCTCAATGATTTAGGAATAGAAAAAGGAACTTTTTCACTCTCTTTTAAAAATAGAGAAACCCTTATGCCCTCCGGTGGTGAAGAAGTTGAGTTCCTATTTTCTGCAAATCCTGGTGAAGATCCCAAGCCTCTGGTTAAAATTATTTCAGCAGGAGAAATGTCCAGGGTCATGCTGGCCTTAAAAAGTATTCTAGCTGAACAAGACCGCATTCCTACGCTTGTTTTCGATGAAATCGACAGCGGTATTGGAGGGAAAACAATACGACAGGTCGCCGAAAAAATGGCTGAGCTAAGTCAAAAACATCAAATTATCTGTGTAACCCACAGCCCTCATATTGCCAGCATCGCGGACCACCAGTATTACCTGTTTAAAGAAATAAGGGAAGGCCGTTCCTCTACCATGGTTGAATATTTACAAAAAGATGAAAGAGTCCAGGAGATCGCCCGCATGCTGGATGGAAGCAACTCTGAAATTACCAGAAAGCACGCGAAGGAATTATTAAAAAGAAAAAAAGAAAATTATTAAAATTGATTTTTACTATTTATTAGTAAATATTACATATTGACCCTCTGGAAAAGAGGGTTTTTCTTTTTATTGTGACAATAAAACCTTTTACTTATGCAAACTTACCAGGCATAAAAAAACCTTCTGCAGGCCAATTTAAAATTGCTTTAATAAAATTGGTTCCCTTAAGGAGGTTTTTGCCAGTCATGGAAGATAACGTAAAAACTAAAATTCGGACTTTAATCGTAATTTCCTGCCTGTTTTTTTTCTTATTTCTCGCTTTCCTACCCTTTGAAGTAAAAATTCATTTAGATGATAATATCCGCCTGTTTGAAGGTCAGGAACATTCTTTTCAAGTACATTTCCCGGTTGATCTCTATATAAGAGCGGATAAAGAAGGGATTCTGGGTATTAACGGAAACCCTCTTACTCCCAGTAATTTAAATCGCCTGGAATACCATAATAATATCTCACTTAAAGGAATGACCAGGGGCGATGTTACACTGGAATTAAGTCTTTTTAAGGGATTAATTCCTCTTAAACAGTTAACGGTAAATGTTCTTCCCGGTATGGAAGTACTGGCCGGCGGACATTCCATCGGGATTAAACTTCATGAAGAAGGAATTATTGTAGCCGGATACTATTATCTGGATAAAGAAAATAATTCTTTTTCCCCTGCTGAAGAGTGCGGTCTTCAAATCGGAGATATCCTCTTGCAGGTAAATGGAATTAGTTTAAGAGATGTAGACAGGGCGGCGGAAGTTATTAAAAGGGAATCAGTCAAAGGTAAATTAAACTTTTTATTTAACAGAAAAGGTGATATTTTACAAGCAGCAGTTATCCCGTATTTTTGTCCTCAAGATCATGAATACCGTATAGGGTTATATATTCGTGATACTGCAGCCGGAGTAGGGACCCTGACATTTTATGAACCGCAAAGTAATTATTACGGTGCACTTGGACACGTAATAACTGATCTGGATACAAATTCTCCTCTGGAAATTCGAGAAGGGCTTATTGTCCGGGCTGATGTAATAAATGTTAAAGCTGCCCAGAAAGGACAGCCCGGAGAAAAAGCAGGTGTTTTCCGTGAAGGCAAAGATATAGTCGGAAGTATTGAGAAAAATACTTCATTTGGTATTTATGGAAAGTTGCGCAATATAAGCGAATATACTACACCGTACCCGGATCCGCTTCCGCTGGGTCTTTCGTTTCAAGTCGAATCAGGTCCTGCCGAATTACTTACAGTAATCGAAGGAAATAAAATTCAGAGCTTTAAAATTCAAATTGAAAGAACGACCAATCAAAGCAAACCAGGAGATAAAGGTATGATTATCAGAGTAGTCGATGAAAATTTATTGGAAGTGACCGGTGGAATTGTTCAGGGTATGAGCGGAAGTCCTATTATCCAGAACGGTCGTTTAGTTGGAGCCGTTACCCATGTCTTTGTCAATGATCCTACGCGCGGTTACGGAATTTATGCGGAATGGATGCTCAGAGAATGCGAAATACTACCAGTTTCATAAAATTATTATATTAAATTTCATAAACAAATAATATATTAAAAAAATAAAATATTTTTATTAAAAAAGAAGGAAAGAACTTTCCTTTGTCGAATTATTTCAGGTAAAATTTACTAAGGGGGTTCTTTTTATGTTAAATATTTTAATTGCAGACGACAACAAGGAATTTAACGACCTTTTGTCTGAGTTTCTAGAAAAAGAAGAGGACATGGAGGTAATTGGTAATGCTTACAACGGTAAAGAAGTACTGGAAATTGTTAAGGAAAAAAGAACCGATATCATTCTCTTAGATATTATTATGCCTCATCTGGATGGAATCGGTGTTTTAGAAGAATTGAATAAGATGGAGCTTTACCCTCAACCCAAAGTAATTATGTTAACTGCTTTTGGGCATGAAAATATTACACGAAGAGCGGTGGAGCTTGGAGCATCATATTATATTTTAAAACCCTTTAATTTAGAAATTCTGGCGGAAAGAATTCGCCAGCTCGGCAAAGAAAATGCACCTGTACCGAGAGTTTCATCCGCAACATTAAAGGCCCCTTCTGTTAAAAATGATAAAGACAGATATATTGAAGAAATAACTGATATTATACACGAAATCGGTATTCCAGCTCATATTAAAGGTTATTTATACTTAAGAGATGCCATTTCTATGGTCGCAGAAGAAATTGAACTCCTCGGCTCGATTACCAAAATCTTATATCCAAGAATAGCGCAGAAGTACGAAACAACACCCAGCAGAGTAGAACGAGCTATCCGTCATGCTATTGAAGTTGCCTGGTCCAGAAATAATATTGAAACAATTAAAAAGTTTTTTGGATACACTATCAATACCGAAAAAGGAAAACCAACAAATTCAGAATTCATAGCTCTTGTTGCTGACAAAATACGTTTGAAAAACCGAAAGTATGAATACAAGGTTCTTTAACTCTGAAAACATTTTTTTATATATCTCAATAAAAAAGAATAAAGATAAAAAAGCGCTCTTTTAATAAGCGCTTTTTTCATTGGTGCTTTAAGTTATAAAGAAAATGCAAATTACTCATACTATTATTATGAAAAAAGTACCTTTTATCAAGGGAATTGTTAAAAAAGATTTTAAGACAAAATCATTATGTAAAAGGCTTCAGCCGGGAGATATTGCTCTCATCGCCCATCCGGATCTGGATGAACTTGCTGCGCAAGAACTTGTTGAAAAAAGAGTAAAGGCCGTTATCAATGCCTGTAATATTTTCAGCGGAGACTATCCTGCTCAAGGAACTAAAGTTTTACTTGAAGAGGATATTTTTATTATTGATAATGTTGGAGAAAAAGTATTTTCTCAATTAACTGAAGGAGAAATTGTTACTATTGTCGGCAATGTAATCTATTCCAACCGGAAAAAAATAGCTCAGGGAAGAATAATGAAAAAAGAAATACTTTCTGATCATATGCTTCGGGCTGAAGAAAATCTTAATCATAAACTGGATTTTTTTGTCCAAAATACTTTAAGTTTTGCCCGTAAAGAAAAGGAACTTATTCTAGGCAAACTGGATATACCTGAACTTAAAACTAAAATTGAAGGAAAACATGTTTTAATTGTTATTAGAGGAAAGGATTACAAAAAAGATCTGCGTACCATTTCTTCATATATTAAAGAGGTAAGACCAATCCTTATCGGAGTAGACGGCGGAGGAGACGCCTTAAGAGAACTAGGGTTTCATTGCCATATCATTATCGGTGATATGGATAGTGTTGAAGATACAACTCTTTGTAAAGCAGGAGAGATTATTGTCCACGCCTACCCAAACGGCAGGGCACCCGGAATGGAGCGAATTTCCCGTTTGGGTCTGCAAGCTAAAATTATTCCTTTACCCGGAACAAGTGAAGATCTGGCTTTATTAGTGGCTTATGAAAAAAAAGCGTCACTAATTGTGGCCGTGGGTTCTCATTCCCATATGCTTGATTTTTTAGAAAAAGGAAGAAAAGGTATGGCCTCAACTTTTCTTGTTCGACTGAAAATCGGTACAAAACTGGTAGATGCCAAAGGACTTGCACATCTTTACCGGGCAAATCTCAGATGGCAGCCCTTTTCTTTCATTCTGGCAGCCGCTCTCTTCCCGATTGCAGTTCTGGCAGCACTTTCACCTCTTATAAGACATTTTATATATTTATTTTTTTGGAAAATGAAATTTCTTTAAAAAAAAGGGGATACTTTTCTTGGACCGGCAAAACCATCTCATATCTTTGGTAGCTGTCTTTCTGGCACTGGGAATTGGAATTTTGATTGGTGCGTCAATGGGAGTCAATGCCCTGGTTTTAAACCAGATATCTGTCATTGAAGAGCTGCAAAGCGAGATCCAGTGTTTTAAAGAAGAAACAATGCAATATCTGGCTCATATCAACAAATTAAATCAAGATATTAATCATTGGGAGGCCCTGGAAGATGACTATTTTAATCCGTTTTTTATCAAAAATAAACTAAGTGAACATACAGTAAAAGTGCTATGCCAGGGGGATTTCCCGCAGGAGATTAAAGAATTTCTGGAGCTGACCGGCTGCCGTTACAGGATCTTTTTATTTGCGCAAAATGTAAACTGGGATGAATTTTCTTTCCAAAATAATAATATTTCTTCGTCAAAGAAAGATTTAGATATTTTGATTTCCGACTTTTTGATGGATACACCTGAAATCAAGGGAGAAAAAAACAGTTTACAGGTCTTGCTGGAGGAAGAAAATATTTTAGCATTATATGAAAATAACTGGGAGGAAAATGAGGGGGGGGAAGATTTTTACGAAGAAGAGCTGGTATTTGTATCAAAAATAACAGATCCTTTTCTTTTACAAATTGTAGATAACCTCTACCGCAAGCAAAATTTCGTTTTTTCCCTTTCTTCAGATGAAGAGGAACTGTATGAAGATGTTTCCGGGATTTCCGGCAAACCTTATAAAAAACAGTTGAACATTGACAAATTCTCCGGAAGGATAAAACTTCTGGAACTAATTCAAAATATGAGTACCCTGGAACCAGAATGATAATGCTCCAAATCGGTAAAAATAATGTTAAGTCATATGGAAAGAAGATACACACAATGCCGGTATCTGCAATAATACCCGCTTACAATGAAGAAGGATGGGTGGGAAAAACTGTCGCAACGCTTTTTAAAATTCCTGAAATCGGTGAAGTCATTGTCAGTGACGACGGCTCCACCGACAGAACTTGTTATGAGGCGTGGGAGGCAGGAGCTATAGTTTGCCGCAGCAACTTTAACAAGGGAAAATGCCAGGCACTTCGGAACGGAGCATACATAGCCAGAGGAGATATTTTCGCTTTTGTCGATGCAGATCTTAAAGAAACTGCTCTGGAATTTAAAAAGCTGATTCAAGCTGTTCAAGCTGATGAAACGGATATGGCTATCGCCTCGTTCAGATCAGGCAGATCCGCGGGTCTGGGTTTAACAAAATCCCTCGGTTATTGGGGGATTCGCTATTTTACAGGCAGAAAAATGCTGACCCCGCTTTCCGGACAGCGAGTTATAAAACGCGCGTTGTGGGATCATTTAAATTTTCAGGCCGAAGGGTTTGCAGCTGAAGTTGAACTTACCATTGAAAGTATACAAAATGGATTCAGGGTTAAAGAGATACCGGTTTGTATGTCCCACAGATGTGGGGGAAATAATCTGCAATCTTTTTTCCATCGCGGACAACAATTTATGGAAA
>CAYQQF010000033.1:0-12900 GCA_964419485.1 uncultured Dethiobacter sp. | reverse complement strand
AATTGACCTGGCCAGAATTAAACCGGGTTGAATCTGTTCAATAGAAATCCTGCGCATTTATTTACCTCCACCTGAAGTAACAATATTAATAAAGATCTTTGCCATCACGGGGTCAAATTGACTTCCCGCACACCCCTCAATTTCTGCCAGCGCCTCCTGCTTGCTGACGGCCTTCTTATAAATCCGGTCATTCGTCATAACATCATAAGCATCAATAATAGCGATTATACGGGACAACAACGGTATTTCCTCTCCTTCCAAGCCCTGAGGATAACCTTTTCCATCCCAGCGCTCGTGATGGGCCAGGATAACAGGTGCCAAGAAAGCCAGTTCTATAGAAGAAAGGGCGATATGATATCCCCTCTCGGAATGTTTTTTGACGATAAGCTGTTCCTGCGGAGAAAGAGGCCCCGGTTTTAAAAGTATCTCTTCAGGAAGGGCCATTTTCCCGATGTCATGCATTGCCACAGCCAAACTCAAGTTGTCAAGCTGTGTATCATTTAACTGCAGGGCATTTCCCATCTCTGCCGCCAGTACCTGCATACGCCAGATATGCTCCTCCGTTTCAAAACATTTTTCACCCAGAGAACGCAAAAGAGAAGCGATAGTCGAAATGCGAAAGTTCTTTGCCTCCGACATCTTATTAAAATACATCTCTGCCTCTGCCTGTTTTATCACATCTTCGAGCTCTTCGTCGGGATGTACTTTTGTAGCTATGCCAAGGGCAATATTCAAATGAATGGGAGTAAAGTTTACATTCAGGCAGGCTGCTTTAACCCTTCCCACCAGTTTTAACGCTATTCCGTAGGAGGTTTTCGGCAGGAGGATAGCAAATTCATCGCCGCCCCAACGGCAGACGATATCCTCTTTCCGAAAAGAACGCCTTAAAATATCGCCAATTGCTTGTAAAAGGTTATCACCTTCTCTGTGGCCAAAGGCATCATTGACCAGTTTCAGCCCGTTGACGTCACCAATAATAACGCTAAGGGGAAACTGCCTCTCAGTATTCAGCCTCTGCAGCTCTTCTTCAAAATAAGCCCGGTTATAAAGATCCGTCAGTTTATCGTGGAAACTTAAATATTTGATCTTCTCCTCCGCTTGTTTATGCCTGGTAATATCCTGGGCAATCAGCATAATCCCCTGAACCTGCCCTCCTTTGCTGCGCAGGGGAGCTGTGGACAGGTTGAGATCAACGGGTAGAGAATTCTTTTTTAGATAGCACTTTTGTCCCGATGTAAAAGACCGCCCCCGAAAGGTGTCCCTGTGCAGCGTTTCAAATGCTTCTCGCTGATCTTCCGGGACCATGGGAGGGAATACTCCCAAAACTTCTTTCTCCCTCCATCCGAAGATACGCTCCGAGGCGCTGCTCCAACTGGTAATCCGTCCCTCGGGGTCCAGCGTAATGACAGCAAGAGGAGAAGCATGAATGAGAGCGCGCAGCTTTTCGTTGGCTTCTCTGAGCGTCTCTTCGGCTTTTTTCCTTTCGGTAATATCCATACCGGCGCTGATAACATACTGCACATTTCCGCTTTCATCCAGTATGGCCGTATTGGACCATAAAATATCCCGGACAGTCCCGTCTTTCATAACCCACTGGTTCTCAATTTTGTAAGGAAAACCTCCCGGCTGAAGCGTCTCAAAAAATGCTTTTTCCAATTCAACTTCTTGAGGTGTAATAAATACATCCCAGTAAAACTTTCCTTCCACCTCTTCGGAAAAAAACCCCGTTACCTGCTGGCAGGCCTGATTTATCCGCATAATTTCCCCCCGGGGAGTTAAAAGAACCACCAGGCTGCCTACGGTATCCAGAACAGCGGAGGAAAAATTTTGTTCGGCCTTCAGGAACTTGAGGAGTTCCTCGGATTTATTAGCTATTTTTTGGTAATACTCTTCATTACCTTCCCATTCCCTGCCAGTTCCCGCTTTTTTCATAAAGACGGCCTCCCGTTCTTACTCCGAACAAAAACCTTACCATCCATCGATCTATACAAAATATTCTTTAAAGACAGCCCCTTTCCTGCAGCTTTGTATAAATAAAATACAAAGGGTAAAACTAATTTTATAGTGTGCATCAGTAACAGAACTATTTTTATTAAGGAGGCAAAAATAAATGCCCGACATTTATTGCAGCGTCAAAAACTGCCACTACTGGAAAAAAGGCAACAAATGTGCTGCAAACGAAATTATGGTTACCGCGGACAAAATGGGTGATACAGCCCCAGACACCTATGACGCACCGGAGCATGCCGGCTTTAAAGCAACTACTGCTGATAACTGCATGGATACCTGCTGTAAAACATTCGCCGATAAAAATTCAAACAAAATTGATGCTGACGGAGTTATGAAACTGTAAAATAACGGCAACTTCCCTCCGGATATATAAGAAGGGACTCCCTTAAGCGGGATAGTCCCTTCTTAATCTGTCAAAAAGAAAACAGGCAAAGCATTTCGCTTCATCAACTCCGTTTTAAACAGGTGCCATTTTTAGGCTCAAAGCTCAAACACGAAATTCCTGAAGCACGAAGCACGTCCTCCGAAGGAATACTCCGGGATTTAAAGCCTAGAAGCCTGCATCCCCTGGGAAAATGAGTATCCCATGTGATATAAAAATGTTTGCACTTATAGCAATTTACTTTGCCGTTTCCGCCAGGCATCCCGATCCTCCCGATATACTTATAAATATTTTAGAAGCTCTCTGTTCTTACGTAAACACCTTTGCTGCGAAGTTCCCGGAGAAGAATCATCGTACCGGCCCCCGTCCCTTGAAATTGCTTCTTTAAATTAAATCTTTGTTCCACAAAAATTTGTCAAATCCTGCAACTGGTAAAGAATAATAAAGAGAAAAATGATCGGACACCCGCAACATAATAATTCTGTCTGCGTCTTGTAGAATAGAAGAGTCGATATGCGCCGTATCGAGGTGAAACAAGACATGGAAATAAGCAAAAATTTAGACGCACAGGCACAAAATGAAATCTGGTTTTCTGCACAGTGGCCGCGGGTTTACCGCTTTTTTTACTACAGGATCCAGAACCGGGAAGAAGCTGAAGAGCTTACCCAGGAGACATTCCGGCGGGTCTTCAGACAGGCCTGCGAAGGAGGTATCCGGGAGAATGAAAAACAGGAAATCTACCTGTTTACCGCGGCCAGGAACTTGATGACGGATCTGTGGCGAAAAAGGGGAAGGTATCCGCGCCTCCTCTCCGTAGAGGAACTGCAGGAAAAAGGTTGGGACCCTCCCGGGCAGGAACAGCAGGAAGTGGAGGATAGGCTGGTGGTACAGAAAGCCATGAAGCAGTTGAGTCCGGATTACCGCAAAGTGCTGACCTACCGGATCATCGAAGGTTGGCCGGTAAATGAAGTGGCGAAAAAAATGAAACGAAGCCCCGGAGCCGTGAGAAGTTTGCAATTCAGGGCTCTGCAGGCCTTAAAAGAAACACTGGAAAAAGGAGGTTATTTCCATGTATGAAAGAGAATTTGCACCTGTTATCGATCAGTTCATCGATGATCTGCTGCAAGAAAAAAAACCTGCAATTTATCATTCCGAAGCCCTAGAACCTGAGCTGGAAAAACTTTTTGAAACGGTCCGTGCAGTCAAAAGGCTCAGGACAAAGGAAAAATCCTCCTCCTTTTTTAAAACACGCTGGTTTAAGGGTCTGCTCACTATTGCAGCAGCGCTGGCACTGGTCCTGGGGCTGGAGATTCTGCCCCCGGCAGGATTAAATGAAGGGAATATCGTCCACGCGGTCGTCAAAGCCTATGATGAACTCCAGAGCTATTGCGGGGTAGCGGAGATACGTTCCGAGCAGGAAAACGGCGAAGTTGATTTTCTGGAAACTATTCAAATCCAGTACCAGAAACCCTTTCAATATTCTGCCGTTCATCGTTACAACGGTTATGAAATGCACTACCTCTCCGACGGCAGGACGCTGGCCGTTATTGAACCCGGAGCCGTCACTCTTGATTATCTCTTTCCGGAAAAAGAACTCTGGCGCTATCATATCGGGACCGCGGTTTGGGAACTTGAAGAAGCCGCAGAAGTAAAAATCCTGGGGCAAGAGACTCTCTTCGGCCGCCGGGCATCCGTTCTGGAATACCGCTTCGCGGGAGACAGCGTCTCCCACCGGCTCTGGATAGATGAGTCGACCCGTCTTCCCCTGCGCAAGGTTTTAAATCACCCCGAGGGGAACAGGTTGATAGTGGAATTTAAAGAAATCTCCATCAATCCTGAACCGGATGAAAATGCCTTTGTCCTGACCTTGCCGGAGGGGAAAAAAGTTGTCGAGCTCAACCGGAGCGTCAGCTTGAAGGAGGCCAACGAAATATGGCCGGAAAGTGAAAAAACACTTGAGCATGTTCCCGCAGAAATGGAGCTCCAGCGGGTCGGGATTCTGAAAGAAGACCTTTTTGATCTTGTTTTACGCTTCAGGGGAAAAAAGGAAAACGATTTTATGGATATCTACTACACTGCAAGCCCCGGAGAAATAAAAGAACCCCTTAACCCATCCGCACAGGCGGGCAAACTGGGAAACGGTTTTGTTGAACTGGAGAAAAACGTCCGCAATGTTTTTAAGCGCTATATCGGTGAAAGCAATACGGCACGGTGGTCTAACGAAAACGGGGTAGTATTTATTGTCAGCAGCCGGGAGACGCACCAACTCCAGGAAGTATTGGAAAACCTGGCGGGAGAAAAAATCCGCTTTGGCTCCTTTCCGGCAGAATAATCCCCGAAGAAACCCGCCTGCTGGAAATCCGGATTGAAGAGGGCATCGCTTACATCGATTTTTCGCCGGAAATTGCCACGGCGAATTACGGAGCAGAAGCCGAAGGCGTCCTGGTCAACTCGATTGTCTGTACCCTTACTCAACTGGAAGAGATCGAAGCGGTCCAGATCCTGATCGAAGGGAAAATTGCCGCTACACTGGGAGGACATATCTTTACAGGCAAACCGCTGCCGTAAAATGGCAAGCTCGCTTCACCGGCTAATCTTTTTTCTGTAAAGAATTTAATTTCTTCCCTGTTTTCCGAAGGCTGTCCGTTACTTCTTTCCCCATATTTTTAGACATTTCCCAGGTGTTTTTTGTAGTCCTGGCAAGCAATTCCCGGCCGGAGCGCAAAGGCCTTGTTCCTGCCTTTGCCGCGGCCTTAAAGATTGTTTTTGATACAGTAAATGCCGATTCGGCGAGAACCTTCCCCAGTAAAGAAGCCGCTTGAACTGCTGCAATACGACGAAGAAACCCTTTTTCCTGCCTGGTTAAAGAAGCGCAGTATAGTTTCGTTATTATCCCTACCCTTAAGGTTAAAAAAGCGTTTGCAGAGCCCTCAATAATGGAGTTGGTCACAATGCCGGCTACGGTATTAAATGCCGGGGTCAGGGAAGAAAGCGAACTGCCCATAATAGAAGCAATAACGGGTTCCAGCTGGTCTTCCAGCAAATCAAGATTTTCTATCCTGCCGGCCAGTAAAGCCGTGGCAAATACATTGCTGTAAAGGTAAACCAGTTCTCTTAATGCAGGCCTCTGATTATATAAGGTGGTCACCTGCCAGATCATGCGCAGCTGCGCTAACAAGACGATGAAAGTATCCAGCGCTCCGTACTGGGATATGGCCGTCATGATAAAAACATTGGAAGCAGCGGATTTTACCCGCTCATCCGCTTTGGAGTTTAAAACCTTTAAAGCCTCTTCTATACTTGAAAGATCATCTGGATCAACTGTCATAGCTTCAAGGTAGGTGTTCTTTTTTAACCGTCCGCCCAATTTGCGAATAAAAGCTTTATATTCTTCAGTGTCGGTTCGCTCCGGCGGGAATAAAGCCCCGGGCATTTTCCCTATCCATACCAGGGGAATGATAATTATGCCGGCATAAATGACAAGTAAAATATATAAAACAGCCTGTCCGAAAACAGGGCTGATATTTCCGGCAAGATTAACGAGTTGGGCTGTCTGGTTAATAACAAATATTATAAAGAAGACAGACAGTACCAGGACCAGCAATCCTATGAATTGTTTTAAATATTTAAACATTACGGCACCTCGATGCGTAATTCCAACTACCACACTAAATTCCGGCAACCGAAAGATCCAGTTTTATGTTTACGTCTGCTTTGCGCAGACCTTTCATAATTAATTAGCTTAAAATACATGAAAGTCCTTCTTTTTTTACGAGACGACTGACCGGGCCCGGCCGGAAGACAGGAGGTCTGACGCCGGCACGCAGTCATGGAAGGCTGCTTTGCCGGGAAGCCGGATTACTAAATAACAAAGCGCAGAGCGTTCTTTCAAAGATACCGGAACTCTCTGCGCTTGCAAATATTAAAGGCTAGATGGGGTTGGAAACTTCGGTTGAAACAACACTCTCGCCGGAAAAAAACATACCATACAAGCTTCTTCCGGCTTTCCAGATATCTCCCGCCCCCATAGTCAAAACCAAATCTCCTTTCCGGACAAGCCTGTGCAAATAATCAACTGCACTTGACGGCTCACTAAAATAGTAGACGTGTTGGAAACCTCTGTCTTTAATCTTCCGGGCCAACCGGTCGGAACTAACCTCCGGGATGGGCTCTTCCCCGGCCGGATAAATATCGGTTAACAGGAGCAGATCCGCCGCGTCAAACGCTTCTATAAATTCTTGCCAGAGAAAATTTGTCCGGGTAAAACGGTGGGGCTGGAAAAGACAGATGATTCTCCTGCCACTTTCCCGGGCCGCCTCCAGTGTTGCCCTGATCTCCGTAGGATGGTGAGCATAATCGTCAACAATTAAAATATCGTTTACTTCTCCGACAACCTCAAAACGCCTTTTGGCTCCCTCGAAAGTAGAAAACGCCTCCTTGATTTGAGAAAAATCAAGGCCCAGATACATGGCAACTGCTACGGCTCCAAGCGCATTGCGAACATTGTGCAAACCGGGAACATTTAAAGCCATCTCCCCCAGCAGCTCTCCTTTTAACACAACGTCAAAACTGGAACCCAACCCCTCAAGCTTTACTTTATCCCCCCGCACGTCTGCACCGGGGGAGAGTCCATACGAAACAGACCTGGGACGGAAACCGGAGCTTAATTTTTTCAGGAGCGGATCATCGCTGCAAAAGAAAACCGTCCCCCCTTCTTTAACATTATTGACAAAGGCCTGATATGTATCCACCAGCTTAGCAAAACTTCCCTCGTAATGTTCCAGGTGATCAGCTTCAATATTCGTCAGCAGGCTGATTAACGGTCTGTAGCGCAGGAAAGAATGATCGCTTTCACAGGCTTCGGCGACAATATAGGGGCTCCTCCCCAGTCTGGCATTTCCATTAAAAAAAGAAACTTCTCCTCCAATCACGGCAGTCGGGTCCAGGCCTCCCTTATCCATTAAAAGTGATATCATGGCCGTGGTTGTCGTCTTTCCATGGGTCCCGGCAACGGCAATCCCGTGCTTTTTATTAAGCAACTCCGCCAGCAGCTTGGAACGGTGCCAGAGAGGTATTTTTTGAGAGCGGGCAGCCTCAATTTCAGGATTGCCGGAAGGAATAGCGGTTGAGTAGACAAGAAGTTCGGCATCTCCGACCTGCAGGGCATTATGCCCCAGATAGATCTTTGCACCTGCCTTTTCCAGAATCCTGGTCAGCCTTGAGGGCTTAATGTCGGAGCCCCTCACATCAAAGCCGTCCTGCAGAAGTACAAGAGCAAGTGCGCTCATTCCGTACCCACCGATACCTGTAAAATGTACTTTATGAATATTTCTTAACATAAAATCCCTCTCTCCATTCCAAAATAATAACGGCAGTAAAGTTTTTAAAAAAATATTTCCGCATGAACAGCATTTGTTCTTCTGGTTTTTTCTGGCATATTATAACATATTCTTTTCTTTCTGGTATTTATTTGCTTAGCCAGAAACAACATCCGGGGTTAACAACTGCAATATCTTATGTGAACTAACCTCAAACTGTGAAAAGTTCTCCAGGTTTCCCCGAAAAAAAGGCCTTTTCCTGTGGATAACTTTGTGGATAATGTGAATTACTATTGTGGATAAATACTTATCCTAGTATTTTATTCCCTAATTCAAGGAAATATTCATGAAAATTTATTTACATAAATCCTAATTTTTCTTAATATTTTTTTCATCTTTCTAGCCCCAGAGACGGCTCAGCATTTAAAGCATAAGAAGCCGTAATCTCTTTTCTCAGCCGATAGTACCCTGCAGCAGCAATCATTGCTGCATTATCTGTGCATAGCTCAACCGGAGGAAATATTACTTCGATTTTCTCCTGTTCCAGCCGCTCCCGTAATCTCCTCCGTAGTTCACTGTTGGCGGCTACACCGCCTGCCAGCAAAAATTGCTTAACACTTTTCTGCCTGGAGGCTAAAAGACACTTTTCGACAAGAACATCCACAACTGCTGCCTGAAAAGCTGCGGAAATATCCTGCATATCGACATTTCTCTGCTTTTCTGTATTCTTGCGGATACAATTTAAAACAGCAGTTTTAACTCCGCTAAAACTGAAATCGAGTTTACCATCTTCCCCCATAAGAGCACGGGGGAAAGAATAAGATGAAGGGTTACCCTTGCCGGCCAGATGGTCAATTACCGGGCCACCGGGAAAACCCAACTCCAGCGCCCGGGCAATCTTATCAAACACCTCGCCGGCTGCATCATCACGAGTCCTCCCCAAAACCTGTATCTCTCCGTGCCCTTCCAGATAAAGAATATTGGTATGCCCGCCTGAAACAACCAGACAAAGAAGCGGAAATGAAATCGTTGCTCCGGTTAAAAAATTAGCATAAAGATGCCCCTCGATATGATTGACTCCTACCAGCGGCAGATCAAGAGAAAACGCCAGAGCCTTGGCTACGGAAACCCCTACCAGAAGAGATCCAACCAGCCCCGGGCCATAAGAAACCGCAATCCCGTCCAGATCGCCGAACTTAACTCCGGCCACGGCCATTGCTTCATCAACTACAGGATTAATTATTTCCAGATGACGGCGCGAAGCAATCTCAGGAACAATGCCGCCGAAACGATGATGAAGACTGTCTTGAGAAGAGATAATATTGCTCAGGACGGTCCGGCCGTTTAAAACTACGGCCGCGGATGTATCGTCGCAGCTCGTTTCTATCCCCAGTATTAATAAACGTTTTAACACGCAAGTCACCCCTCTACCTTTTCCAAAGCCCGTACCATAACCAGGGCATCCTCATCATAATAATACTTTTTCCTTTTCCCGAAAACCTCAAACCCAAACCGTTCGTATATTTTTCTGGCCTGCAGGTTAGAATCCCTTACTTCTAAAAAAACTTTGCCGGCACCCTCTTGGGTTGCTTTCTCCAGAAGACGAGCCAGCAAAAGGCTTCCCGTTCCCATCTGCCTGTAGCAGGGATGAACTGCAATAGTGGTAATATGCGCCTCATCGAAGATAATCCAAACACCGGCATAGCCAATAACAAACTTACTGCTATCTTTCGCTGTGACATAATAGGCAAACTTGTTGGTCAGGATCTCGCTTTGAAACGATTTTCTGGACCAGGGGTAGGGAAAAGAACTCTGCTCAATCTGCATAACTTCATCCAGATCATCCGGAACCATGGAGGCGATGGTAATTTCCCGTTTACTCAACTCCCCTGTCTCCTCTCCTTTTCCAGCAGGCGTCTTTCTGCCTCAGGAAGACGTATATAAAAAGGCCTCAGCGCATAAACAGACGTGGGGCCGTCCTTTTCCCAGTTCTTAAACCCTTTCTGGAGAACCAGGGACGCACGGTTCAAACGGGAGGAAAAAGGCATCTCCATGTATTTATCGCCAAGAGCTGTCCGGAGCTTTTTCCGAAAAGTCTCCAGGGCATCACCTGAAAAAATCACGTCTTCGTCATAATTTTTAATCCTGGCAATTAAGTCGTCCAGGGGCAGGGCGGCAGGCGGTTCCAGCCGGGTGGGGCCTCTGTCTCCGCCACGGTACAAACCTGTGTAGACCTGCTCCCTCCTGGCATCCAGGATAGGACAGATCAGCTTGGGGAAATTACCGCATCCTTCTGCCAGGGCATCCAGGGTCATAACCCCTGTAACGGGAATACCCAATCCGTGGGAAAGGCCCTGAACAGTCGCCATCCCGATACGAATACCTGTAAAAGAACCGGGGCCAAGGGCAACGGCAATCCCTTCTATCTGTCTCTTATCCACATCGGCATCCCGCAGAAGATTTTGAACGGCCGGCATCAAGCGCTGTGAATGAGCCTTTTTGGTATTTAAAATTATCTCCGCCCAAAGTTTATCTCGCTCGCCCAGAGCAACGCTGCAAATATTTGTCGTGGTATCAATAGCCAGTAGAAGCATATTTTTTTACTTCCTCCAGAAAAGAATCATCAAACCCTCCGCTAGTTTTACAATACAGGTGCCGAAAAAAGTCCTGCCTTTCATTGCCCCTTTTAATCTCGATCTCCAGCCTAACCGCCGGCAAGATCAAAGGAAATTTATCGGCCCATTCCACAAGTGTTACTCCATCTCCGTAAAAATACTCTTCAAGATCCAATTCAAGCAATTCGTCCTCCTCTTCCAGGCGGTAAAAATCAAAATGGTACAGTTCCACCCGGCCTCTGTAGACATTCATAAGCACGTACGAAGGGCTGTTTACCAGCTCCCGTACCTCCGCTCCTCTGGCAAAACCCTGGACAAAAACTGTTTTACCGGATCCGAGTTCCCCTTTCAAAGCAATGAACATTCCCGGAACCGCTTTCTTTCCCAGGATCCGGCCTATTTCTCTGGTTTCTTCTTCGTTTTTGCTCGTAATAACCAGCAAAAAGAAAACACCCCATCAAATTTATTTTTGTATTACAAATTTTGTTTTATTATATCATATCTTTTTTTTTATACAGCCTGCAATACAATATTTTGCTATTTTATGATAATGTATATGTATGAAGCATACGAATAGAGCATACTAAAAGTAGTAATACCTCAAGGAGGCTTGGCACATGATGAGAGCGAAAATTATCAAGGGTTTCCCCGTAGTCAGCCTGGAAGACGGAGCGATGATTGGAAAAGTTCAGGAATTACTGGTAGACCCCTCTGAGAAAAAGGTTGAGGCATTGCTGGTCGGGGAAAAAGGGTTTCTGAAAGGACGGACTCAGTTTATTTCATACAGCCGGGTCAATAATATTGGGAAAGATGTTATCACAGTGGAACCCGGGAGACAACTGGTTACCGCAGATGTCCATGCCCACCTGGAAAACCTGAAAAAATATTCTTTCCTGGGAAATAACGTCATCACTCAGGACGGCGACTATCTGGCCCGCGTTCAGGATTATACCTTTAACCCTCAAACCGGAAAAATCGAAAATCTACTTCTTTATGATTTCCGGGAAGAGTTAAACATTGAAAAGGAAATGTTTCTCAGCATGGAAGGCGTGCTGAACCTGGGAAGAGATTACATTATTGTCCGCTCAAATTACCTGGAATATTTCCATAAACCGTCCGAAAAAGAAGAACCGGCCTCAGAAAATGATGATACAGACACGAAAACCGAAAATAAAGATTTTCAACAAGAACGGGAGCGAGCAGAACAGCACGCCGCTCATATTTTTGACAAGCTGAAAGAATTATGGGATAACATAGACCGGGAAATTTCACGGGAAGGAAAGGACCTGGCCCGTGAAACACGGGAAAAAATGAAAAAATATGTGCTGGGAAAGAAAGCCAACTATACCGTCAAAGATAACCAGGGGCACACCCTGGTACCGGCCGGCGAAATAATTGAAGAGGATACCGTCCGACTGGCCGAAGCCCAGGAAAAAACAGGTGCTTTGTTCCTTTCCGTTATCTCGCAGGAGGTTGAGGAAAGCATGGGAATTATTGGAGACAAGATCAGCAATTTTTTCCGGAATTAGCAAAGATAAATGCGTTTACCCTGTACTATCTATGTGACGACAAGTCTTTTAGGCTCTCTTCCAGAGCAAGAATAAAACGGCGGTTCTGTTCTTCCGTGCCGAAAGAAATGCGCAAAAACTGCGGATAGCCAAAGATATCACCCGGCCTGGTAATAACACCTTTGCGCAACAAGGACTGGTACAGTTCCCTGGAGTCTGCTTTAACATCCAGAAAGACAAAATTGGCTTCCGTGGGCACATAATAAAGCCCCAGCCGTTTAAATTCCGTGTAAAGGTATTCCTTGGCACGCTGATTCAACTCCCGGCCCGCTTTGAAATGCTCCGTATCCCGCAGGGCTGCCCGGGCAGCGACCTGAGCCACAACGTTGACGTTAAAGGGCTCCCGTACTGTGTTAAGATCTTTAATAATTTCGCAGGCAGAGAGTCCGTAACCAATCCTCAATCCGGCCAAACCGTATATTTTGGAGAAGGTACGCAGAATAAGGACAGGCAGTCCTTCATCCAGGAAACGCAGGCTTGACGGGTAATCCGCATCTGTAACATATTCATTATAGGCCTCGTCGATAACGACAAGGATTTCTGGCGGCAAGTTCTTTAAAAATGACTCCAGCTGATGATGCTTAACAATCGTCCCGGTAGGATTATTGGGGTTGCAGATAAAAATTATCCTGGTTTTGGAAGTAACGGCAGCGGCCATGGACTCCAGATCCAACTGAAAATCTTTTGTGGGAATCCGCCTGGGAACTGCATCCATTACCAGAGCCGAAATTTCGTAACATGAAAAGGAAGGATGGGCCATGATGATTTCATCACCAGGGTTTAAATAGGCAGCGCCCACAAGAGTAATGAGCTCGTCGGCACCGTTGCCCAGAATGATATTTTCTTCCCGCAAACCAAAGTAGCCTGCCAGATCTTTTTTAAGGAGAAAAGCATTTCCGTCGGGATAAAAATTGATTTCGGACAGCTGGTCACGAACGGCTTCCAAAGCCATGGGAGAAGGCCCCAGGGGATTTTCATTGGAAGCCATTTTAATAACGTTTTGTAAC